>DVIY01000159.1 GCA_018710915.1 Candidatus Gallacutalibacter pullistercoris | reverse complement strand
CTATTTTATCAATCTTCCCAATCCCCAATTGAAAGCCCCAATACGCAGATTGCGTTTGGAGCTTTTTGGCTGTTATATCAAATAAAGAAAAATTTGGAAGATAAAAAAGGGGAGCAGACAATATGATGAATGTTCAAATCCTGTGTATAGGAAAGCTCAAAGAATCCTACTGGCGGGAGGCCTGTGCAGAATATGCAAAACGGCTGAAGGCCTTTTGTACCTTTTCGATTGTGGAATTGCCGGAAAGCCGCTTGCCGGATGACCCGTCGCCGGCACTGATTGAAAAGGCGCTGGAAGAAGAAGGCGAAAAGCTGCTGGCTGCGGCAAAGGGCAGCGCAGTGATTCCGCTGTGTATTGAAGGAAAAGAGCTCTCTTCCCCTCAACTGGCACAAAGGCTGGAAGATTTGGCTTCCCGCGGGGTTTCTTCAGTAAGTTTCATTATTGGCAGTTCATTTGGTTTGGCAGAAAGGGTAAAACGTGCAGGGGCCGTGCGCCTGTCCATGTCGCCTATGACGTTCCCACATCAGCTGGCACGCGTTATGTTGTGCGAACAGATTTATCGCGCTTTTCAGATTCAGAATCATGGGAAATACCATAAGTAAAGGAAGTATTGCAAATAAAAATGGCTGTCGGAATAGGACTCCGGCAGCCATCAAAAAACAGTTTGATATGTAGGCCCGAAGGCGGACGCAAAAGCGTCCGCCTTCGGCTTTGCTGAGGTTAGCAGCAGCTGTTGCCGCATCCGCAGTCGTTGTTACCACTGCCCAGGTTGTTGCCGCATCCGCAGCAGCACAGGATCAGAAGAATGATGATAATCCAAGAGCATCCACCAAAGTTGTTGTTGCACATATTGAATTGCCTCCTTTCGGTTTACATTACAGTGTATGGCGAAGAGGCAATGGTTGTTACAGCGTTCCCATAGATTTTTTTACAGGCCGGTTTTCCCTGTGCGCACAATTTCGGGAAGCTGCCGTAAGTCATGAATCTGATAGGTGATGGAAGGGTGTTCCGGCCGGGGCAGCGCATGGGGGTTAAACCAGCAGGAATCCAGCCCGGCAGTTTCGGCTCCCTGCATGTCAGAAGTCAGGGAGTCGCCTACCAACAGAATCTTTGCGTGGTCAACCTTTCCGAGCTGGCGGAATACGTACTCAAAATACCCGATTTCCGGCTTTGGTACGCCAGCTTCTTCTGAAACAAATAATCCGCGGAAAAGGCCAGCCAATGCAGAGCCTCCAATACGCCGCCGCTGGGTGCGCGAGACACCGTTTGTAACGATATACAGTGCACAGTCCTGCGCCAGCTCCTGGCAAACCTCCAGCGCATGGGGAAGAAGGTAAGAGCCGTTGCCCAGCTCTTCCATATACATGCGATTAAATTCCGAAGGGTCAAAAGAGATTCCCAATTCTGCAAAAAATTCCCGAAAGCGGCCCAATTGCAGCTGCTCTTTCGTACATTCCCCGTGCTCCAGCCGCTGCCACCAGCTCTGGTTGATACGGCTGTAGCAATCAAGAATTTCCTGTGTATAGGGCTGTATTTCTTTGAAACCGGCGCCGCAATAGGCGGCTTCCAGTGCTTTAGCCTGAGAGGTTTCAAAATCATACAGGGTGCCGTCTGCATCCAGCAGCAGCACCGGGTAACGAACCTGTGACATCCTGTTTCCTCCTTTTCAAAATCCCCATTTCCAAACCGCCAGCACCAGCAGGACGATTTGGCCTGCCAATAGTACCGGCAGGCCGACCATAAATTTTGGATGGCGGGTTTTATGATGAATCTTCCGCATGGTCAGCAGCATGGCCAAAGAACCGCCCAAAGCCCCCAGCAGCAGGAGCGTGCGCTCGCGGATACGCCACCGGCCCTGCTGGGCACTGTGTTTGTCGCGTATGGTGGCAGCTATTGCCAGAAGGCTGATAACGGCCAGCCAGACGGCCAATATTTCGTATCGGTACTGTATAAGCAGGGACATACTTTTCCTCCGCAAAGGTCCTTTTTTTATTATGCTACAGGATTTATATTTTTCTGTCAATGCCGGTGTGCAGAAAAGAAAAAATGCCCCCGGTGTTCCCGGAGGCATTGCAGTATCCATTACAGCACTTTCAACAGTTCATCCAGAATGGGGGCATAGTGCTCGCCAATCAGGCCATAGTCGCGCTCTTTATAGTTCCAGGCCGCATGCCCAATCCCATATTTTTCAAAAACAGAATGGATATCGCGGAACCAGGCAAGCGTGGACTCCAGGTCGGCACGGTCGATTACACCATATTCACCGCAATACAGCGGCACATTGCGTTCCTGTGCAATTGCAACTGCTTCTGAAAAGCGCAGTTCAAAATACGCAGCGCCCAGTTCTTCTGTGCCGGCAGGTGAGAAAAATTCAGGCAGCCCCAGCTCTTTCATACGCTCGGCATAATCCCTGGTGGTTCCTGGATAGGAAATCCGGAAATCCTGAGGCATACAATCTACCCAACCCGCTCCCTGATGTGTGAACAGCATGGGCTCATAGCAGTGGAAATTATAAACGATATGATCGTCATACGGCGGGTCAAGCAATTTTATTGCAGAAACATTATTGTAAAGGATCCCACCAATCAGGATCCAGGTATCTGGGGCGTCCTGACGGATGGTTTCCACTGCACGGCGGGCAATGACATTCCATTTTTGTGCAACAGAGGGGTCCACGATCTCGTTCAGCAGCTCAAACGCTACCATATCGGAGTCTTTTCCGTACCTCTTTGCAAATTGTGTCCACAGTGCACAAAAACGGTCCTGCAGAGGGAGATCATCGAAAAACCCCTTACTGTCGCCGGGGCGGTCAAAAGAATATCCGGCGGTCTCATGCAGGTCAAGAATCATATTCAGATGATACTTGCGGCACCACTGCACGCAGCGATCCAGATGTGCAAAGCCTTCCGGCTTGTAAGCGCCTTCTTCCGTTTCTACCAGCGTATAATCTACCGGAACACGCACATGGTCCATTCCCCAGGAAGCAATTTTTTCAAAATCACTTTCTGTAATAAAGCTGCGGTAGTTTTCCTCTGAATTTTCCCACAGCTGGGAAAACCATCCGCCCAGGTTGACGCCCTTTTGAAATCCTTCCAGTTTTCTCACAGATTATTTACCTCCTCTATAAATTTTACGGATTATATTTATAAAAATTGTATCATTAAAACAATCACCCTGTCAAGATGGATTCTCTTTCTTCTCTACTAATGGATTCTCTTTCTTCTCTACTAATGGGGATATTCCATCTGCCTGATGCATAGAGATAAACGAGAACCGGAAAAACGAAAGGACGGAGAGAAATGAGGAGAAGGCATTTCCTGTTGAATGTCCGGCTGCGGTATCCCCGATTGATGGCGTCTGGTATATTGGCGGCGGCAGTAGCGGCTGCCATGGTTGCCGGGACACTTGTGCCGAAAAATACAGAAACAGTGCTGTCTTCGCAGGAACCTGCTATTTCTGATGCAGGAAAAGAAGAACCGGACGTGCAGAATACTTTTGTTTCGGCAGAAGAGGAGATGCGCGCTGTATGGGTGCCGGTAATGTCGCTGGAAACCGGCGGGGAAGGGGAAGAAGCGTTCCGAAAAAAATTTGACAGGATTGTGGAAACATCGCTGGAAAAGGGGATGAATACCCTGATTGTACATGTGCGGCCCTTTGGAGATTCCCTGTATCCATCCGAGTATTTCCCATGGTCACATGCAGTTGGCGGAACACAGGGAGTAGACCCTGGGTATGACCCGCTGGCTTATATGGTAGAAGCAGCCCATCAGGCGGGTATGCAGATCCACGCATGGGTGAATCCTCTTCGTATTCAGGCAGGCAAGACCCCTTCCATCCTTTCAGAGGATAACCCGTATAGGCTCTGGCAAAAGGACAGCAGCAAAAAAGGCTGGACAGTCAAAACAGGCAGCGGGATTTATTACAATCCGGCTTATGAAGGCGTGCGCAGCTATATTGCAGAGGGGGTAGCGGAAATTGTGCGCAGCTATGATGTGGACGGGGTACAGTTCGATGATTATTTCTACCCTACGCAGGATGCTTCTTTCGATCAGGATGCGTACAGCGCGTATACCGCCAATGCCGAAGAAGGCGGGTATGCAGCCTTATCCCTGCTCGAATGGCGAACCGCCAATATCAATGCGCTGGTATCGCTGGTCTATCAGAAAATCAAAGCAGAAAACCCGGAAGCGGTTTTTGGAATTGCACCGCAGGGGAATCTTTCCAATGATAAAGCGATGGGAGCCGATGTTTCTGCCTGGTGTGCGGCAAAAGGGTATCTGGATTATATCTGCCCGCAAATGTATGTGAATTTTGAGAATAAAGCCCTTCCCTTTACCGAGACTATCCAGACCTGGAAATCATTGATTCTGGAAGATTCCATTGATTTTTATGTGGGGCTTGCCGTGTATAAAGCCGGTTCCGACGCAGATGACGGCACCTGGCAGGCGTCCAGTGATATTCTGGCCCGTCAGGTAATGGCCGGACGGGAGATCGACTGCGACGGCTTTATGTTTTACTCGTGGGACTATCTGGACACGCAGCAGACAGAGGAGGAAATGGAGAATGTGATGAAAGTGCTGGGCTAATCGGTCAGAAATTTTGTGGCAGAGTTGTGCCGCATGGTGTAAACAGGAGGTGCCTGAATTGAAGAAGAAAATGATAGCGGGCGTGCTGGCGGTTCTGCTTGCCGCAGGAATATGTGCCCCCACGGCAGAAGCGGTTTCAGCAGAGTCGATTGCAGCCCCGTCGGCAGTGCTGATGGATGCCGGGAGCGGGAAAGTGCTGTTTGAAAAAAATGCACATGAAAAGCGCCCCTGTGCGTCGATTACCAAGGTTATGACCTTGCTGCTGGTAATGGAAGCGCTGGACAGCGGCGCCATCAAGCTGGAAGATGAAGTGGCGGCCAGTGCACATGCTGCTTCCATGGGCGGCTCGGATATCTGGCTGAAGGAGGGGGAGGTCATGAGTGTGGATGACCTGCTGAAAGCGACCGTCATCATGAGCGCCAACGATGCAGCAGTGGTTCTGGCAGAATATATAGCAGGCAGCGAAGAGGATTTTGTTGCACAGATGAACCGAAAAGCAGAAGCGCTTGGAATGGAGGATACCACCTTTAAAAACTGCAATGGCCTGGATGAAGATGGGCATTTGACCAGTGCCTATGATGTTGCCCTGATGAGCCGCGCGCTCATTGCACATGAGCGTATTTTTGATTATACCCAGATCTGGATGGACAGCGTGCGCGGCGGAGAGACACAGCTGGTAAACACGAATAAGCTGCTCAAAACCTACAACGGCATTACTGGCCTGAAAACCGGCACTACCGGCAAGGCCGGAAGCTGTATTTCTGCCACTGCAGAACGCAACGGGCTCGGCCTGATTGCCGTTGTGCTGGGATGCTCTTCCACCAAAGACCGGTTTGATTCGGCCGCACAGCTGCTGGATATGGGGTTTGCAGGCTGGGAACGGGTAACGGTTTCACTGCCCGAGCTGCCGCTGGTTCCGGTAGTCAACGGCATGCAGGGCGATGTAGAAACAAAATCTTCTGAAAAGGGGGAGCTGTCCGTGCTGATTCCCAAAGGGAAACAGGAGGAAATTACCACAGAGCTTTCACTGCCTGAAAGTGTGCGCGCACCGGTAGACGAAGGGCAGAAGCTCGGAGAGGCTGTTTTCCGGCTGGGAGAAGAAACGCTTCTGGAAGTGCCGGTTCTGTGCTGCATGCCGGTCGAAGCACTTGACTGGCAAAAGTGCTTCTGGCAGCTGCTTTGTGAGCTGATATACTTTGGCTGAATCAAAAATGATGAAGCAAAAGAAAAATAAATTATGAATATTAGCAGGTCTCCTTGCAAAATGCATCGGAATATTGTACAATGTATGCATAGCGAACCCTACTAAAAAAGAGGAGGTTTCAAAATGTCAATCAAGTTTGAAAAACAGCACCTCTCTTCCTTTATTCGCGAAAAGGAATACTGTGCCATCGCTCCCCAGGTTAAGCTGGCTCATGATATGCTGCACAATGGTACCGGTCTGGGCAACGATTTTATCGGCTGGGTAACTCTGCCCACAGATTACGATAAAGAGGAATTTGCCCGAATCAAGGCAGCTGCTGAAAAAATCAAGAAGGATACCGATGTTTTTGTGGTCATTGGTATCGGTGGCTCTTATCTGGGCGCCCGTGCGGCCATTGAATTTTTAAAGTCCGACCGCTACAACAACATGAAGAAGGATACCCCTGACATCTATTTTGCAGGCAACAGCATCAGTTCTACCGCATTGGCAGAGCTGATTGAAATCTGCGAAGGCCGGGATGTCTCCATCAACATGATTTCCAAATCCGGTACAACCACCGAACCCGCTATCGCATTCCGCGTGTTCCGTGAGCTGCTGGAAAAGAAGTACGGCAAGGAAGAAGCCCGCAAGCGCATTTACTGCACCACCGACCGTGCCCGCGGTACGCTGAAGCAGCTGGCAGACCGTGAAGGCTATGAAACCTTTGTGGTGCCGGACGATGTTGGCGGACGCTTCTCTGTTTTGACCGCAGTAGGCCTGCTGCCCATCGCAGTCAGCGGCGCAGATATCGACGCCCTGATGGCAGGTGCAGCCGCAGCACAGGAAGAATACAACAATCCTGATTTCGAAACCAACCCCTGCTACCAGTATGCTGCTGTGCGCAATATCCTGTATCGCAAGGGAAAGAGCACCGAAGTGATGGTCAGCTACGAGCCCTGCTACACCATGATGAATGAATGGTGGAAGCAGCTGTATGGCGAGAGTGAAGGCAAAGACCAGAAAGGCCTGTTCCCGGCTTCTGTGGTTTTCTCTACCGACCTGCACTCCATGGGCCAGTTTATTCAGGATGGCAGCCGTAACCTGTTCGAGACGGTTGTGCTGTTCGACAAAGCCAAAAAGGAAATCGTCATCGGCAACGACCCCGAGAATGTGGACGGCCTGAATTTCCTCGAAGGCAAGACCATGGCTTACATCAACGAAAAGGCCTTTGAGGGCACGGTGCTGGCACACTGTGACGGCGGTGTTCCCAATGGTATTATCCGTGTACCGGATTTCTCCGAAGATTCCCTGGGCCGCTTGATTTATTTCTTTGAAAAGGCCTGCGCAATCTCCGGCTATATGCTGGGTGTCAACCCCTTCGACCAGCCCGGTGTGGAAAGCTACAAAAAGAATATGTTTGCACTTCTGGGCAAGCCCGGCTATGAAGACGCCAAGGCAGCGCTGGAAGCAAGATTGAAGAAGTAATTCCGCGGCAGTTTTTTGCGGAGGAAAAAATACTTAGGAGGAACCTCATCATGATTAATGTATTTATCGGCAAAAAAGGCTCCGGCAAGACCAAGAAGCTCATTGACTATGCCAACAAGGCGGTTGAGACTTCCAATGGCAACGTGGTTGTTATCGAAAAAGGCCTGAAGCTGACTTATGATATTACCCATAAAGCCCGCCTGATTGACAGCGATGCTTATGGCATCAAAGGCCTTGATGCACTCGAAGGCTTTCTGTGCGGCATCTGCGCCGGCAACTACGATGTAACCGATATCCTGCTGGATTCTACCCTGAAGATTATCGGCCAGGATATGGCAGCCCTTACCGACCTGATTGTCAAGGTCAAGAAGCTTTCTGAAGAGACTAATGTGACCTTTACACTCTCCATCTCTGCTGATGAGAGCGAGATTCCGGCCGACGTACTGGCTATGGTAAATACCATCTGATTGTTTTATAGAAAAGGACCGCCTGCCTGTGATGAATGGGCAGGCGGTTTTGGCTTTGGAAAGGATGACTGTCATGAAATTGATGATTGCTTCCGATATTCACGGTTCAGCACATTATTGCCGTAAGCTGGTAGAGCTATTCCGGAAAGAACAGCCGGACCGGCTTTTGCTGCTGGGAGATATCCTGTACCATGGTCCCCGCAACGACCTGCCTCGCGAATACAATCCCAAGGCGGTCATTCCCATGCTCAACGAAATCAAAGATTCCATCATGTGCATCTGCGGGAACTGCGATACCGAAGTAGACCAGATGGTGCTGGAATTTCCGATTCTTACCGAAACCTGCCTTTTGTACTGGAATGGCCGCATGGTTTACGCCAGCCATGGGCATCATGTGAACCCCGAACACCCGCCGTTCCTGCGTCCGGGAGATATTCTGCTCAACGGCCACACACATGTGCCAAAGTGGGAAAAAATGGGCGAAAACTGGTATCTGAATCCCGGTTCGGTGGCGATTCCCAAGGAGAAAAGCCACCACAGCTATGTGATTCTGCGGGATGAAGAAGTGCTTTTCAAGACGATGAGCGGCGAAATTTATCGCAGTGAGCGCCTTCCACAGGTAAAATAAGGTAACCAAAAAGCCACCTGCTTTAGTAAGCAGGTGGCTTCAGCCTGTAAAAAAAGTTCTTCGCTGCTGGCAAATTATTGCACAAGGAAGGAATTTTTAAAGGGGAAACCCCAGACGTGGGTTTCCCCTCAAAAACAGCCCGCCGGGCTGCTTTCTCACCCTTTCCCGCGTTTTGGGACACAGAAAGAATTCCGCTCTCTGCGGAGAGCGGCCAAAAGGGGTTTTACCCCTTTGGAAACCCCACAACCTTTTGAAAAAGTTTGACGAAAACTTTTTCGTCGCGGGGGAGCTTCTGCGATTTTGCAGCGATGACCACGCGAACTGTTTTGTGCAATTTTTTCAGCCAGTTGGGTTTATCGGCACACTGAAGCCACCTGCTTTAGTAAGCAGGTGGCTTTGATTATAGATAAATTTTCTTTTATGCCTCTACTGTGCAGCAGCTTTCACCGCCCTGGTAGCTGTCCAGCAGCTCGCCGTTCAGGCCAAGCCAGACCTTTACGCCGCGCCCTGCATCGATTGTGCACGAGAGCTTTGCACCGGTCTGGTGGTCAGTCAGGCGGAGGGTTGCCTTTTCGCCTTCGTTGACAAAGGTGTAAACAATCGACCTTTCAAACTTCTGTACACGAACCAGCACGGCGCTGTTTTCTCCGCCCTCGGTCATGGTGAAGGTGCCGGCAGCCAGTCCGGTACGGGCCAGCACCTCGCGATACAGCCCTGCTGCCAGAGACTTGTCGTCTGCCAGCTCGGCAGGCAGCGGGTAATAATACAGGGTGCCCTCGCCTATCTTAAACTCGTACAGGCGGTTTTCCCTGTCTGCCTTTACGCACTTATCCAACGCATGCATGGTATCGCAGTAATCTGTCGCACGGCCGAAGTTAACCGATCCCTGCTCTGTCATCTCACAATTGCACAGGGGCTCTACTCGGAAACCGTTATCCAGGGCACGGATGCGGTTTTGGCCGAGCGCATAGTCATCCTGTTCGATGCTGCCCGTCACCAGCACATGGTTGCCCTTCTTCAGCAGAGAGAGAAGCAGCTCCCAGGTATCCCGGCGAAGCATCCCGGCGCTGGGAACAATGTACAGCTTACCGCCTTCTGCTGCATAGTGGGAGAGAGTATGTTCCAGTGCAACAAAGAAGTGCTCTTTCAGGTCATAGCCCAGCAGGCGAACCGCGGTGCGGATGCTTTCCTCTGCAATTCTCTGGTCGCAGGAGAAGTGCATAGAGGTGGGATGCACAACGATAATATTGCTTTCAGCACGGTCAGGGCCGGCCATCAGCGGTGCGGTGCGCTGTTCGGCAGCAGCCAGGCCAAAGCAGCAATCCAGGCCGGGGGTTTCTGTGCGGTCAGCGCGGTAAATTCCCAACGTGTTTTCAGAGACCTGCGGCATATATGGGTCGTTCATCCACTGCCACTGCACCCAGTTGCCGAAGGAATACAGCAATTTGCGTTCCAGAACCTTGCCAATCTCCTCGGGGTTCAGGCGCTTCTGGCCGCGGTGGTTTTCCATCTGATACATGCCCAGCTCCTGCCCGCAGCAGATGCTGTCCGGTACTTTGTTGAGCATATACTCGGTAAAGACAATGCCGTTGCGCTGCCACTGATGCCAGTTGATGGTGTCGATATTTCCAGCAAAATATTCATCCTGTTCACAGGGGATACGGATGCTTTCGTCGCGGCCCATCAGCAGTACCATCTCGGGTGCATAACGGTTGCGCAGCTCCATAATGCCTGCACACCACTTGCTGTAGCTTTCGCGCGCAAAACGGAAGAAATCGGCCGCTGCCACGTGGAATTCATATTCCGTAGTGCGGTTATAAAAACGGCTGAACGCATCGTCGGCCGGCAGGGGAATCTCGTCAAAGGAAGCATACCGCACAGCGGCGCGTCCCCAACGGGTACGCAGCTCAGAAATATCTCCATGATACTGCTCGCGCAGCCATTCACGCCAGTGCTTCAGCTCGTCCGGGTCGTGAGAAGGACGGCCGGTAGACCACGGCGCACGGCTGGTGTAAGAAGGCTCGTTGATAATATCCATCTGTACATTGGTAAATGCGCGGAATTCGCGGAAGAAACGGCCCAGCACACGGCAACATTTTTCCTGCATTTCGGGATTGTGCAGTGCGCTGCGGCTGTTATCCCAGTTGTTCATTTCCACATTGCCCAATACAAACTGCATGGTCAGGCCATGGCACAGCGCAGTGTAGAAGGTCGCTTCCATTGCGCGGATTGCACGCTCGGCAATTTCACCGTTCTTGCCATAGAATACCAGTGTTTCTTTCCACATGCCGGCACGCAGCAGGTTGAAGCCCTTTTCTGCGATTTCACGCATATCCACATCGCACAGCCAGGGGTTCATATGCAAGAAGCAGCTGCGGAAGACATCAGAGACAAAATAGGTGGTTCCATGTACCGGTGCCGGAACGCCGCCCTGTGTATGGAATTCGGGGGAAACTGCTGAATCGAGAACCAGACGCTCAAAGCCTGCCGCCTTTTTCTCCATGGTTTCGCGGGTAAGTACATAGAAGCTGGCAGCCATTTCATTGGCTCCATTCACATGGAACACGACACGATAGCAGCCTTCGGGCAGTGTGGGAAGTGCAATGGTCTGCTCTGTTCCGCAGACAGCTTCCAGCTCACGCTCTTCCAATGCTTTCCATCCGCTGCTTCCAAAAGAAAGCTCTTCGGTTCCCAGCAGCGTCATATGTACCGATACCTTTTCAGCGGTTTCCGGGTTGCTGGTACGGAAGAGGTTCAGATATACTGCCCCGGATTCTTCGGGGCGATAGCAGGCAAAGGAAGCCTCTGCATAAACAGCAAAGCTGTTGTCAATTTCTTCCGCAACACAATTCCAGAAAGCAGCCTGTGTTTCGGCGCCGTTCCAGAATTCCTCGGAAGTAAAGTTGAAATAGAGCATGGTGCCCTTTTCGAGGGAAACCGTTTTGACAACCGGCAGAGCCAGTACGCTGCCCTGTCCGTTTTTCATAGAAAGCAGCGGAACAATCCGCTCGCAGATCTGAAGATTCGGGGCAGGCTCTACGCCGTTTTCGTTGATAACCTTTCCGCGCAGCAGATTATAGTTGGCGCTGCAAAAGCCGGAAACATCAGTGCAGGCAGACAGGATTGCTGCCAGTTTTTCGAAATGAGGGGCATTGGCTGTCATGGCTGCGGGCTTGACGTCCAACGGCACATACAGATCAACACAGCCGGTGGTGCGGATCATATCCACCTGCTCGGGGTATTCGATAACCTTTCCATCACGCACAATATATGGGACGGTCATTGCGTTCGGCCCCAGATGGATGACCAGGCCGTGCTGGTCATAGTATTTCTGGATTGCGGGCGCAGAAGTCTCTTCAAAATAACGGCCCAGTGTGTTGATGACAGCATCATAGGAGAGCAGGCAATCTGCATCCAGTCCATTGTCGCAATTCATATAAGTGATCTGGAAATCCCCTATTATGCAGGAGGATTCCAACCAGGAAAGTTTCATCCCGGGGCTGCCGCTCAAAACAGCAATCTTTTTCATCTTGCTACACTCCATTCCCCGCCAAAAGCAGCGGATATCATTCACAGGTATCGTGCATTAAAAATCCAC
>DVIY01000158.1 GCA_018710915.1 Candidatus Gallacutalibacter pullistercoris | reverse complement strand
TGGCCCGGGCCATTTTAAAGGACGCACCTATCGTGGTGCTGGATGAAGCCACGGCCTTTGCCGACCCGGAAAATGAGGCGCTGATTCAGAAAGCCTTCGCACGGCTGACAAAGGACCGCACCGTCATCATGATCGCCCATCGGCTCTCCACGGTGGTGGGCGCGGACAAGATCCTGGTTCTGGAGGGCGGCAGGGTGACGGAGCAAGGCACCCATGAGGAGCTGATCGCGGCAGGCGGATTGTATACTCGGATGTGGGCCGACTACAATCGGGCGATCCAGTGGAAAATGGAAAGCGGCAAGGAGGGGAAATAAATGTTCGGAGCAAACTTTCAACGGAAATATGCCCTGACGGATCAGGGTGTACAGAACACCAAAAAGGGCACCTTTTGGACGGTGGTCGTCAATCTGGTGGTCATTGGCGGGGTCAGCATCCTGTACCTTGTGATGTCCGGTCTGATGGAAACTTTGGCCGGCGGTGTCCTGCCTGCGGCTTTGCCGGTGCTGGCTGGCCTCGTGATATTTGCACTTCTCTCCTTTCTCACGCATCTCCAGCAGTACAAGGCCACCTACGGCCTGGTGTACGGTGAGGTGAAAGCCACCCGGCTGCGGCTGGCGGAACGGCTGCGCAAGCTGCCCCTCGGCTTTTTCGGCAAGCGTGACCTGGCTGACTTGACGGAGACCCTGATGGGCGATGTCAACCGGATGGAACACGTCTGGAGTCATGTGCTGGGTTACCTGTACGGCTCCTACATCTCCACCGCTGTGATTGCGGTCTGCCTGCTCTGGTATGACTGGCGGCTGGCCCTTGCCTGCCTCTGGGGGGTGCCGGTGGCCTTCGGCCTGCTGTTTGGGAGCCGGAAGCTCACTGAGCGTCAGGCGGAGCGGACCAAGCGCGCCGCTGTGCGGGTCTCGGACGGGATGCAGGAGACGCTGGAAAATGTGCGGGAGATCCGTGCCACCAATCAGGAGGAGCGTTACCTTGCCGGGCTGTACCGGAAGATCGACGAGCATGAACAGATCATGATCCGCGGCGAGCTGGTCACCGGCCTGTTCGTCAACGGGGCCAGCGTTATCATGCGGCTGGGCGTGGCGACCACGATCCTTACGGGCGCGGGGCTAATTTTGTCCGAACAGATTGACTTCATGCTGCTGTTCTTGTTCCTCATGGCCATTACCCGGATCTATGCCCCCTTTGACCAGAGCCTGGCCCTGATCGCCGAGCTGTTTGTCTCCCAGGTGTCGGCAGACCGGATGAACGCACTGTTCGATACGCCCATCGCCGAGGGGGCGGAAGCCTTTCATCCCAAAGGGCACGACATCGTCTTTGACCATGTGGAGTTCGCCTATGATAAAGAGGCCGTCCTGCATGATGTCAGCTTTACCGCCAAAGAAGGCGAGATCACTGCGCTGGTGGGGCCCTCCGGCTCCGGCAAAAGCACCTGCGCCCGGCTGGCCGCCCGCCTGTGGGATATCACCGGGGGTACTATTAAAGTGGGCGGGGTGGATATCGCCACGGTGGACCCGGAGGTGCTGCTGACCGATTACTCCATGGTTTTTCAGGATGTGGTGCTGTTTGACGACACGGTGATGGAGAATATCCGCCTGGGCAGGCGAGGTGCCTCCGACGCGGAGGTGATGGCTGCGGCCAGGGCCGCCAACTGCGAGGAGTTTGTCAGTAAACTGCCACAGGGCTATCAGACGCCCATCGGAGAAAACGGCGCCAAACTTTCCGGCGGCGAGCGGCAGCGCATCTCCATCGCCCGGGCGCTGCTCAAGGATGCGCCCATCGTGCTACTGGACGAAGCCACCGCTTCATGTATTTATACACAAAAGGGAAATAAGAAGATTAGAAAACCGCAGGCCGCCAATCAGACGGCTTTAATTTTTGACCGCCGTGCGGCGGCAAGGTTGTTGTCGATAAACTCCATCAGGCGTTTATGCTGGTCTTGAAATTTGAAGTGGATTTCAACGCCTTTGTCAGCATGAATGTAAATCGCGTCGATCAGATCAACCACGATATTCCTGTCCAGTTCCTTGATGTTCTTATATTTCAGGAAAGTGGTCAGGTAAGGGTCGTCGGTCGTAACTTCCTTTTCATACTCTTTGCGTTCTTCTTGCAGGTTTGCAATCGCTTGTTTGAGCTGTTCAGCTTCCGTCTGGAACCGGGCTTTCATTCGGTGATATTCTTCGCGGGTAATGTCGCCGTTCTTCCAGTCCATATACAGGCTGTCGGAAATACCGGCTGTTTTCTGCAATTCCCGTTCCTTGTCTTTCAGAAGATTATCAATGAAGATCGTCCGGCTGATACGGGTCGGGGCAGAATTGATTTCCTTAATCACTTCCGCCATGTTCTCCACAAGGGCAATCTGGGCTTGAATGGCTTTCAGGGCCGCTTCTGCGATAATGTCCTCTTTGATGTTGTGGCTCCCGCCGGTGCATAAATCCTTTGATAGTGTCCGATAGGTACGGCAGCTATAATAAGTATAGCCGTGTGCGCTGTTCCGTACCATACCCCGGCCACAATCGGCGCAGCGGAGAAAGCCGGAAAACAGATACAGGTTATTGCGCTTTGGAGAAACGCGGGTGTTGCGGCTCATTAAATCCTGTACCTTTTGAAAGGTATCGGCGTCAATGATCGCTTCATGCGTTCCCTCCACCCAAAACCAATCTGCTTCATCAACGGGGATGATGTCGTGGATTTTGTAGCTTGTCACCTTATGCCGTCCCTGCACCATATCCCCTATGTAAGTGGGATTGTGCAAAATCTGGTCTACAGTTCGGGTAGACCAATAGACGACACCGCCTTTCTTTACGGCCTGTGGATTGAAGCACTTCATTCCATGCTGCCTTTTGTACTCATAGGGGCTGGGAATACCCAATCTAATCAGTTCTTTTGTGATTGCTGATTTTGACATCCCCTCCATGTACCAGCGGAAAATGTCTTTGACGACAGGGGCGGTTTCTGGATTGACAACTAAGTGATGGTAGTCCTCCGGGTCTTTCAGATACCCGTATGGGGCAAAGGCTCCGATAAACTGGCCCTTTTCGCGTTTCTTGTCTAAGGTTCCCCGCACTTTGATGGAAGTTTCCCGGCAATGGTTTTCGTTATACATACTCTGGAAAGAAACATCCAGCTCGTAAACTCCTTCGGGCCGTTTGAAGCTGTCCAGCTTCGGCAGTTCCAAAGAGATAAAGCGGACATTCATTTTCACAAAGAGCATTTGCAGGTAATACTTACATTCCCAATCATTACGGGAGAGGCGGGACAGGTCTTTGACAAGCACACAATTTACTTTCCCATTGTGAATATCCGTCAAAAGCCGCTGGAAATCGTCGCGGTCGCTGTCAACTCCGGTAAATCCATCGTCGATATAATAACCGACAAATTCAATACCGTCCTCGTCAAGCATGAGCTGTTCTAATGTGTCGTTCAGGCGTTCCCTCTGGTTCTTGACGCTATAACTTTCGTCGTTGCCGTCGTCCTTGGAAAGCCTGATATAGATTGCAACCCTCCAAACTATTTTTTTAATCGCTGTGCTAACTGTCTGTTTCAGGGATTGTGGATTTTGTTTTCTCCGTGGCATACTGTCCTCCAATCCCCTATAACCACAGCATCATTATACCATAGTTACAAGAAAAAATCAGCCTCCTTTTACGCTTGCAAAGTGCCTTTTCAGGATATTTTGCAGATTGTCGCCATCAGCGGCAAAACTGATCCGCACCGCCGTATCGCCACAGCGGAAGCAGTACGGATTTTTAATCTGTTCCAAATAATTCAATAGCCGTTCAGCCGGGGGCAGGTCAGGGTCAATGTGGACGGTTTCGATATCCACCAGTTCGTCCTTGTTCGCAGCCCCATATTCCATACGGCTCATTTCTTCCAATTTCCCTAAACCATATTCCATAGGTCAAACCTCCTAAACTGTGTACCTGAAAAAGACAGTTTACAGCGGTTTTCCAAAATAATAGGTTGCAATTTAATA
This sequence comes from Candidatus Gallacutalibacter pullistercoris, assembly GCA_018710915.1. GTDB lineage: Bacteria > Bacillota > Clostridia > Oscillospirales > Acutalibacteraceae > Heritagella_A > Heritagella_A pullistercoris. Next base: position 195 of record DVIY01000158.1, on the reverse strand, counting down.
TGGGCCATAACGGACGGCTGCTGGCGCAGCTCCACGGGACTTTCACCCCCGCGTGGTTCTCACACGGCCCTACCCATCGCCTGCGACGCTTTTAACGCTCGGACTGTGGCTATAAGGGAGTATCGCCCGCCTGTGTGTCGTCGCCCGCAAGCTGCCACACTTGCTTTCCGGCGCGGTGTTGGTCGCTCCGCTTTT
>DVIY01000157.1 GCA_018710915.1 Candidatus Gallacutalibacter pullistercoris | reverse complement strand
ATTCTTTATTTGTATTATAGCGAAACTTAATTGAAATGCAAGACTGTTCCCCAAAATAAGTCCCCCGGTGCAACACACCGGGGGCATAGTAGGATGCGTTTGAGATGTCAGAGTAATCTTTGCTAATGCCTGCACAGATAAACCGCCGAAAACTTTGCTCTCGTATTTACCAAAAGAGGACGATATGATATATTAACTACATACACATATCGTATGACAGGACGGTGATTTTATGGCCGCTGTGCGTCCAATCGTAATCTACTCCCGAAAATCTAAATTCACCGGTAAAGGGGAGAGCATCGAAAACCAGATTGAAATGTGCAGGCAATATATCCGGCTGCAGTTCGGAGACGATGCCGCAGAGCAGGCCCTGGTATATGAGGATGAGGGCTTCTCTGGTGGCACGCTGGAGCGTCCCCAATTCAAAAAAATGATGGCCGATGCAAAAGAAAAAAGTTTCCGTGCCATCGTTGTCTACCGCCTGGACCGAATCAGCCGCAACATCGGCGATTTTGCCAAACTGATCGAGCAGTTGAACAAGATGAAGATCGACTTCATCTCCATCAAGGAGCAGTTTGACACTTCCTCCCCTATGGGGCGGGCCATGATGTATATTTCCTCGGTTTTTTCCCAGCTGGAACGGGAAACCATTGCCGAGCGCATCCGCGACAATATGCATGAGCTGTCCAAAACAGGGCGCTGGCTGGGCGGTAACACCCCCACCGGCTATGAGTCGGAGAGTGTCTCCCATGTGACCATCGACGGCAAGACCAAGAGGGCCTGCAAGCTGAAGATTCTCACGGAGGAGATCGGCATCGTCAAGTTGATCTACGACAAGTTTCTGGAAACCGGCTCGCTGACAAAGACGGAGACATATCTGCTGCAGAATGGCTATACAACAAAAAACGGCAAGCAGTTTACCCGCTTTGCCGTCAAGGGGATTTTGTCCAATCCGGTTTATCTGATTGCCGATGAATTTGCTTATGACTACCTGACGAAAAATCATGTCGACCTCTTTGCGGAGCAAAGCGACTTTGATGGTGTCCACGGCATCATGGCCTATAACCGCACCTTACAGCAGCCGGGTAGAGCCCACCAGATCAAGCCAATGGAGGAATGGATCGTGTCGGTGGGCAAGCACCAGGGCGTCATCGAGGGGAAGGCATGGGTCAAGGTACAGACGATTTTGGAGCGGAACAAATCCAAAAGCTACCGCAAGCCCCGCAGCAATGTGGCCTTGCTCTCCGGCCTGCTTGTCTGCGGCAACTGCGGCGAGTACATGCGCCCCAAAATGTCCCAGCGGCGGAACATAAAAGGGGAGACGATCTATACCTACCTCTGCTCTATGAAGGAGCGCAGCCGGGGTCATGTCTGCAATATGAAAAACTGTAACGGCAACATGTTGGACGCCGATATTATAGAGCAGTTGAAGCATTTGAGTGAAGACGGCTCCGATTTTATCCGGCAGCTGGAACAGAGCAAGCGGGCGCTGCTGGGCAACCGGCAAAGCTATGACGAGGAGATTTCCAAATTAGAAACTGAGATCGCTGCAAATGAGGAGGAGATCAAGGGCCTTGTCTCTGCCCTGGGAAAGTCCTCTGGTACCTCTGCCGAAAGTTATATTATGCAGAAGATTGATGAACTGCACGAAAAAGGCGAGGGCTTAAAGCGGCATTTGGCAGAATTAAAAGAATTGACCTCCAGCCATGCCTTGGCAGACATTGAGTTTGATCTGTTGGCTCAGATGCTGTCCACATTCAAGGACACCGTGGACAAAATGACGGTGGAGCAGAAGCGGGCGGCCATCCGTACCTTTGTCAAAGAGATCATCTGGGATGGGAGGGACGCCCATGTGGTGCTGTTTGGCTCGGAGTATGAATACGAGTTTCCCAAAACGCCGGCGGGCATAGGGAAACAAGTCGCAGGCAGTAAAACAGAGGAAAATCTTGAAGGAGCGGCGGAAGGAGGGCTTGCGGAGCCGTCAGGAGAGGATAGCAAATGCAATACTATCGTAACGGAACAAACAGGGTTTGATGCGGAAAACCATGCAACTTTTGGCAAAAAATGGACCATCTTTTTCCACTTAGGTGGACACAGGTATGTTATGATGCGCAACACATCATACACAATAGAAGTATCCCCGCTGATCATTCTGCACTTCCCTCTGCTTGCTCCAAGGAAATTTCTGGATGCCCAGATATTCAATCTTCGATTTTCAGACCCCTCGGAAATGGCGCAGATTGCGGACAAGCTCCGGTGGTACCGGTACAGGCACGCCCTGCTTCAGAGCGAGGTCGCGGACCGGATCGGGGTAGATCAGAAAACCTACATGCGTTACGAAGAATATGGCCGGGACTACTATCCGATCGAGCATATGCAAAAGCTTGCCGGGATGTACGATGTCCCTGTTGAAAGCTTGCTGGATGACTACAACCTGTTTCTGTACCATGATCAGGGACGGCAGATCCGGAAGAGACGCTTATCCCAGAAACTGACGCAGAAAGCCTATGCTGCAAATCTTGGCGTCTCGTTGGATAAGCTCAAGAACTGGGAGGAAAACCGGGTGAGGATGTTCAAATCCACATGGGAGAAGTATTTCCGGAGGCTTCTTCAAATTATGTGTAAACCTCCTGAGTGGTGTAGAATAGAAGCATCACACAGGAGGTTATACATATGGCCAGAAAGAATCGCACGCCGGAAGAAAAAGCCCGGCGGAAGAAGATCCGTGAACTACTGCAGATGGCGAACATCGGCAGCATGGAAGACATCCAGAGCTTATTTAAAGAGACCATAGCCGAATTCATGGAG
>DVIY01000156.1 GCA_018710915.1 Candidatus Gallacutalibacter pullistercoris | reverse complement strand
TCTGGTTTTAACCAATTTCGGATTTGCCCCACAAACCGCCTCATATCTGGTGCAAAGTACAAGCTGTCCATAGAAATGACAGTGTCAAATATCTGGGAAGGATATTCAATTTCACCGATAACGCCCACCCGAAATTCCGAATCGGTTGTATGCCGGACAGCAGACTCAATCGCATTTTCGGAATAATCAAATCCATGAATCAATGCCCCGGTCTGCTTTTGCAAATATTGAAGCATTTTTCCGTTGCCGCATCCGATATCCAAAATATGTGGATGCCCAGTTTTTGGGATATACTTTAGAATCTGCTCAACCTGCCACAGATCGCTAAACCCATCCTGAGAAAAATTTGCTCCGAAAGCATCCTGACAATAGGATGCAAATGCATTGGAGTGCTCTGCCATTTTATAAAAACTTTCATATGCGCTATAAAACAATAAATTTTCCTTCATGATTTCTCTTTTAAACTCCAATCTTATAAATATCGCTGAAAGTAAGACAAACTGAAAAAATATAAAACGAAATCTCCCTTGTAAATCTCAGTCAATCCCCTATAATGAAACCAAAAGATTGACCGGACGGTCAACCCAAAAGGGGGGGATCAGGTGGCACAGCCATTTTCTTCACTTCCGCCGGAAAAACAGGAACAGATTACCCGGGCCGGACTGGAAATGTTTTCGAAAAACGAATATAAAAAGGCCAGCACCGACGACATCGCCGCAAAATCCGGAATTTCCAAGGGCCTGCTGTTTTACTATTTCAAAAATAAATGCTCTTTGTATCTGTATCTGGCAGACTATGTCCGGGAAGCTATCACCCGGCAGCTGTCTCCGGAAAGTCTTGCGCCCATTACGGATTTTTTTGAAATGCTGGAGGTTGCAGTGGAACGGAAACGGAAAATCCTCGAAAAATTCCCGTGGGCGCTGGAATTCTGTATGCGGATGTATTTCTGTACAGATCGGGAAGTGCTGCCCCATGTGCGGAAATATATTTCCGTAATGACAGAAAAGATTTATGAGGAGTATTTTTCCCGGCTGGATACCTCCCGGTTTGTGCCGGGAATGACGCCCAGAAAAGCCATGGAACTGCTTCTCTATCTCACCGACGGATACTGCCATAAACAGCTGATTGACGGTGAGAAACTGGATATGGACGCATTGCTGGCGGAATTTCGAAACTGGTGTGCCATGCTCCGGAAGTATGTGTATCGTCCGGAATACTGGCAGCCGGAACAAAAGGAGGAATGTATGGATGAAACCGGTCATTGAAGTCTCCGGCCTGACAAAAGAATACGGCGCAGGGCGGGGTGTGTTTGATTTGAACTTTGCCCTTGCAAAAGGGGAGGTTTTCGGCTTTTTGGGTCCCAACGGCGCAGGAAAAACCACGACCATCCGGCAGTTGATGGGGTTTATCCGCCCACAGAAAGGCAGCGCACGGATTTTGGAAATGGACTGTTTTCGGGATGCGAAAAAAATTCAGGCCCATGTGGGCTATCTTCCCGGAGAGCTGGCACTGCCCGACGACATGACCGGAGAGCAGTTCCTGCGGTTCATGGCCGGAATGAAGGGCGTTTCTGACCTGACGGAAGCCCGGCGTCTGTCCGACCTTTTTGAGCTGGACGGGAAACAGCGGATTCGCCGCATGAGCAAGGGAACCAAACAGAAGCTGGGGATTCTCAACGCTTTTATGGCAAAGCCGGAAGTCCTGATTCTGGACGAACCCACCAGCGGACTGGACCCGCTGATGCAGAACCGGTTCCTGGAGTTGGTACATGAAAGCCGGAAGCGGGGGGCGACGGTGTTCCTGTCCAGCCATCTTTTTGAGGAAGCGGAGCGCACCTGCAGCCGGGTGGCGATTTTACGCAAAGGCCGTATCGCCGCGATAGAGGAGATGGATTCCCTGCGGAAAAGCAAGGTCAAAACCTATCAGTTTGTATTTCCCGGGGAAAGGGAAGCCGAAACAGCATCCGGTCAGTGGAACGGGGCCGTTCGGCATGGAAACTGGGTGGAGATTTCGGTTTCCGGCAGGGAAAACCTCTCTCTGCTGCTGCAAAAAATGGCGGGCTGTGGGGTAACGGATTTGCAGCTGCGGACACAGACGCTGGAAGATATGTTTCTTGGATATTACGGAGAAGAAAAAGCCGCTGACCGGAAGGGGGAAGCATGATGGTATGGACTCTTTTCCGCCGGGAATGGCGGGTCAATTATAAAATCGTCCTGATTTTCTGCGGGATTTTCACCCTGTATACAGGCGTCATCATCAGCATGTTTGACCCGGAAATGGGAGGAAGCTTACAGCTCATGATGGAAAGCATGCCCGAACTGTTTTCTGCTTTTGGGATGGATACGCCGGGCGCTACGCTGTTGGAATTTCTGGCCAATTACCTGTACGGATTTTTGCTGATTTGCCTGCCGCTGGTGATGATTTTGTTCCTTTCCAGCCGGTTGATGGCACGATATATCGACCGGGGCTCCATGGCCTGTCTGCTGGCAACGCCCCATTCGCGTGCTTCCATTGCCCTGACACAGGCGGTGGTACTGGCTATGTGCGTTTTGGCGGCTGTCGTGTATGAAACGCTCTGCGGGCTGGTGCTGTCCGAAGCGATGTTTCCCGGAGAACTGGACGGCGGACAATTTGTATGGCTGAACTTCTGCCTGCTGGGGATGCTGGAATTTCTGGCGGGGCTGTGCTTTTGCAGTGCGTGCAGCTTTCAGGAAAGCCGCTGGGCCATCGGTGTGGGGGCCGGGCTGTGCATTGTGTTTGTCCTGCTGCAAATGCTGGGACAGATGGACGAAAGCTGGGAATTCCTCCTGTATCTGACGCCGCTGACCCTGTTTGATCCCAAAGCGATTTCCATCGGAGACAGCGTCCCCTGGCAGATTGCCGTGCTGTTTGTGGGTTCTCTGGTATTGTACGGCGGAGGAATCAGCATATTTTCCCGCCGCGATCTATCGGTATAAGTGATAAAAACTGCCTGCTGCAATTTTTGCAGCAGGCAGTTGCTTTTCTTATTCAAAAACGACCGCGGTACCGCTGGCGGTGACCATCAGCATACCGTTATTTGCGCCGAGTACTTCGTAGTCAATATCTACCCCAACTACTGCATTGGCGCCGGCTTCTGCGGCGCGCTGTTCCAGTTCATCCAGCGCCTGTTGACGGGCAGAAATCAACTCCTCTTCATAAGCAGCGGAACGCCCACCAAAAAAATTGCGGGCTCCAGCTGCGAAGTCTTTCAGCACATTGATGCCGGTGATTACCTCACCAAAAACAATTCCCCGGTACTCCATAATCTGTCGGCCTTCAATGCTCTGTGTGGTAGTGACGATCATACTCAGAAACCTCCCTGTTCAAAATCAATATGGGGACTTTTACACCCTCAGTATAGCATATAGCAGGGAATTTGTCATTAATCGAGCACGCCGTGCAGGGGGTTGTTTTTCATCGGTTCGCCGCGGGTGTATTTTGATTCGATGGGCACAACCGTACCGGAATTGCTGCTCTTTTCAAAGCTCTGCATGATTTCCAGCACATGGTATGTCTGCTTCCAGCTCTCACGGGCATCGCGTCCGGTCTGGATGGCCTTTGCCATATCAGCAAGACCCAGTGCACGGGAGTTTTCTGCATAGTCAAAGCACAGCGGCAGCTCCCGGACTTCGCCGTCTTCCTGACGCAGAAGCTTTACCGGGCCGCCGAATGTATTGGGGTCAGGGACAAACAGCGTTCCCTTGGTGCCATAAATTTCCAGACGTGCCTGGCTGGGATAACATACATCAAAGGTAGTAAAAATCGTACCGGTTGCACCGTTTTCGAAATTTATAATGCCCGTTACATAGGTAGGAACCTTTACTTCGACGACTTCGCCGTTATGAGGCTGGCTGGTAATGGTGCGGGTGGGGAAGGAAGCCTTCGTCACGCCCATAACACTGGAAACGCCGCCCAGCAGGTTCACCAGAGCGGTGATATAATAGGGGCCCATATCCATCATGGGGCCGCCGCCGTATTGATAGTAGAAGGCCGGGTCAGGATGCCAGCTCTCGTGGCCCCGGCAGATCATGAAGGCGGCTGCGCCGATGGGGTCGCCGATATATCCATCATCAATGAGTTTGCGGCAGGTCTGGATGCCTGCACCCAAGAAGGTATCCGGAGCGCCGCCCAGCATCAGGCCTTTTTCCTGTGCCAGCTCTACCAGCTCTTTGCCTTCTTCCAGAGAAGCAGCCAGCGGCTTTTCGGAATATACGTGCTTTCCGGCTTTCAGTGCTTCGATGGAAACGCCGTAATGTTCATAGGGGCGCGTCAGGTTCAGCACGATATCAATCTCGGGGTCGGCAAACAGCTCGTACATGGTGTCGTACAGCTTGGGAATATTGTATTTTTCCTGTGCGCGCTCGGCTTTTTCGCGAACGAGATCGCACACGGCTGCCAGTTCAATTTCTTTGAAGCATCCAGTAATGTTTTGCAGGTAAATGCCGGAAATATCACCGACACCCACCATGCCGATTTTTACGGTCTTCGCCATGGGGACTCCTCCTCATTATCAGTACATTTTTGCTGTGTTTTCAAACCGCTCGGTGGTCAGGCCGTGATCGATGGCATACTGTTTGCCTTCGCCAGCCCATACCATGCCGCGTTCCATCAGAATTTCTGCATTGGGGGACTTATCAAAAACATCGTCGTGATGTCCCAGAGAAGTATAGAACACACGTCCATTGCCCCAATATTTCGTCCATGCTACCGGCATATCAACCGGTTTGTTGGAGATGTGGTAGTAGGGGACAATGGGGAACCGGGTAGTGGCCAGTACCTCGATAGACGGGTCGATGTGCAGATAATAGTGTTCGCTGCACACCGGGAAGTCCTCCAGTCCTTCTACAATGGGGCTGGAACCGTGGCAGATGTTGACCATGTAATCAATTCCATCACCACCGGGATGGCTGACCCACTGTCCGCCGGTAATGAATTGCCATTCTGTATCCTGCCGGAAAGAATCGCACATACCGCCGTGGCAGCCTGCCAGACCTACGCCTGCGCCGACAGCCTTGCAGATGTTTACCACATAATCGTGGTTGATTTCGCCCATTGTCCAACAGGCCACAATCAGGTCAAGTCCCATGAGCATATCCAAATCAGCCAATACATCTAACGTGTCGCTGATGGTGCACTCGTAGCCGTGTTTTTCCAGCAGGTCTGCAAATCGTTTTGAGGTCAGCTGCGGCTCATGACCGTCCCATCCGCCTTGCAAAATCAATGCCTTTTTCATTTTTCAACTGCTCCCTTCTGGTACTCCAAAAAGTCAAAGGTTCCCCGTCATTTCAGGGACCTTTTGCCTGCATTATACCACGATTTTCTATAAAATACCCGACATTCAATTGAAAATTTTAGCCATATATTGCAGAATGGTAAAAAGGCATATAGAAAGAGATCTTCGTGCTTTTTCATTGGCTGCAAAAGGAAAATTATGGTATAATAAAAGCCTGTCCTGCCCGGAATGGGAGAGGTATCTGAACAGAAAAGGGGCTTTGATAATGAATCAGAAAGAAATCGCGGAGCTGCGTCGCCGCTTCCGCCCGGATAAAAGCAATATTACCCATATTCACGGCTGCCTGGTGAATGAACAGAAAGAGATCGTCTCAAAATTCTGCCAGCCGATTTCCATGATGCGTGAAGAGGAAGCGGAGAAGTTTCTGGCTGTCCTCAAGCGTACACTGTCGGGCACCCCGGGAAAAAATGTAATTGATATTTCGTTTGCTACCAGTCAGGTGGTGGACAGTGAAGAGCACCGGCTGCTGATGGCGCTGCGCACTTCTTCGTTGGAGGACGAAGAAGCGGTGAACACGCTGTATGAAAAGGCAGCGGCTTCTCTTTCTATTGAAGGAAAATATCTGATTCTGCTGGCGCATGACCGCTATGATGTGCGGTATCGTCCCACAGACGGTGCTTCTATGGAAGATGCTTCCGAAGAGGTCTTTTCGTATATCCTGTGCAGCGTGTGCCCCATTAAAGAGACCAAACCTGCGCTGGGATATTCTGCGGCCGAGAACGAGTTCCACACCTGTACTTCCAATTGGCTGGTCGGCGCACCGGAAACCGGATTCCTGTTCCCGGCATTTGATGACAGGCAAACCAACCTGTATGGAGCGGCCTATTATACCCGCAGTTCTGCTGAAAGCCATCAGGCCTTTGCAGATGCGATTTTCCATCAGGAGCTGCCCATGCCAGCTGACGAACAAAAGGAAACCTTTGAAACGGTGTTGGCAGAGTCGCTGGAAAGCGAGTGCAGCTATGAGGTAATACAGGGCGTGCATGAAAAGATTGCTGAGATGGTGGAAGAGTACAAAGCCCGCAAAGAAGAAGAGCCGCTGACGCTCTCCAAACAGGAAGTCTGTTCAATTTTGGGTTCGTGCGGTGTGTCGGATGCCCATGCAGAGGTGTTCGCGGAAAAATATGATGAAGAATTCGGGGAAGAGACTGCACTGCCTCCGCAGAACCTCATCAATCCCCGGCAATTTGAAGTGCGCACGCCGGAAGTTACCATTCGCGTAAACCCGGAACGCACCGACCTGGTTGAGACGCGCGTGATTGACGGAGTAAAATATATTCTAATCCGCGCAGATAGCGGTGTGGAAGTCAACGGCGTCAGTATCCATATTTCCTGAAAACAGAAAACGGCACTTTCCGGAGAGAAACCGGAAAGTGCCGTTTTGATTTTATAGCAGCAGATTATTCCGCAAAGGTGACGGTGCCATTGGAAATAGAAGATACAATGGCAAGAGATTCTACGCGGATGCCCTGCTCACGCAGAAGACGTCCGCCTTCCTGAAAGCCCTTTTCGATGACAATGCCGCAGCCTGCCAGCTTTGCGCCGGAGGCTTCGACGATTTTCAGAAGGCCGCGCAGTGCCTGTCCTTTTGCCAGAAAATCATCGAGAACCAGCACGCAGTCATCCGGGCCAAGAAATTTTTGCGAAACCTGAATGTCATATACGGTACCCTTTGTAAAAGACTTGACTTGTGCGGTGTACAGTGCACCGTCTAAATTGCGGGATTTGGTCTTTTTGGCAAACACAACCGGTACATTGCCGAAATGCTGCGCAGCAATCGCGGCAATACCGATGCCGGAAGCTTCGATGGTCAAAATTTTGGTGATGGGTTCCCCTTCAAAGCGGCGGTGAAACTCCTCACCGATTTCATTGAGCAGGGCGATATCCATTTGATGGTTTAAAAAGCTGTCTACCTTGAGGACGTCATCTTCTGTTGCATGTCCGTCCTGTAAAATTCGCTGTTTTAAAAGTTCCATAGATTGTCCCTCGTTCCCGTAGATTCCGATTCATGGAGAATCGATCAGATAGATGATTTATCCCTCATTATATCACGGATTGCGAAGCTTGTCACAAAAAATCGAAAACAAACGACAATCTTTTTTGAGTTTGAGAGTGGTTCAGCAGGAAGACACCAGATGAACCAGATGGGAAATGCCAGGAATGCTCTCTCCCTGTTGGCTGGAGGTGGGGGACATCAGGGCGCCGGTAGCCGCAAACAGAACACTGTGCAGCTCGCCGGAAGCAAGCTTTGGCAAAATCATCCCGCAAAGTACGGCAGCAGAACATCCGCACCCGGAACCACCGGCATGGACATCCTGTTGATCACGGTCAAACAATAAAAGGCCGCAGTCCTCATGTACCGCGGAAATGGAGCAGCCCTCTTTTTCTGTCAGCTGGCACAGCAGCTCACTGCCTACCATGCCCAGATCCCCGGTGTAGATGGCGTCATAATCCTGCGGACGCGTGCCGGTATCCTGAAAAAAGTCAAGCAGGGTAGAGGCTGCGGCCGGAGCCATGGCAGCCCCCATATTGGCGGCGTCTTTAATTCCCAGATCAGCGATTCGGCCAAACGTAACATGGCGTACCTGCACCGGGCCTTCACGGCTGACAACCACGCAGCCGGATGCAGTAGCGGTCCACTGGGCGGTGGGGGAACGCTGTCCGCCGTATTCCAACGGCAAACGGAACTGACGCTCTGCCGAGCAGAAGTGGGAAGAAGTAACAGCAGCGGCCTGCCGGGCGGCTCCGCCTTCTACCAGCACAGAGGCAAGCCCAAGGGTCAGCGCCATTGTGGAGCAGGCGCCGTACTGCCCCAGAAAAGGGATTCCGAAAGGCCGCAGGCCAAACGTGGAGGAAATGCATTGGTTCAGCAAATCGCCTGCTAAAATAAAATCAACGCCGCCCGGCGGCAGAGAAATTTTTCCCAAAGCCAGCTCAACAGTCGTTTTTTGCAGCATCGCTTCTGCCTTTTCCCAGCTTTCCTGTCCCAGAGAGTTATCGGAAAAGGTTTCGTCAAAGCATGTGCCCAAGGGGCCTTCTGCTTCTTTTTTGCCCGCAGCTGAGGCCCAGGAGGCCAGCCGTGCCTCATCCAAAGAAAGTGTATACCGGCCTGCACGCTGTATCATGAACACACGCCCCCTTTTACCGTATCGCAGAGCGGTGTTATGGAATTGATGGGAAAATCAGCAAATGGTTTCAAAATCATCCACCCCTATCAACGCAAATATAATTTGAATTAGTATTTGCGTACTACAGGCAGATATTCTGGTTTCAATTGATTTCGATTTCCCTCATAAAGGCGCTTCGGTTGGGGTCAGCATAGTATTGCGCAATTTTGCCGCTGTCCAAATAGGAATAAAAGGTTTCTGCTTCTGTTGACGTTTTAAAAATTGATTTCAAAAGCCGGTTGGAGATTTTTCCTGTTACCCAATTAATTGCCAGTAAAACCGCATATCCTACCGGGAAATAGAGCAGGGAAAAGTTCCATCCCCAATAGAAAGAGAGCGCAATGCCTGCAATCAGCCATAAAATGACCAGTCCCGGCAGATCGCGTATGGGTTCAATCAGCCAAAAATGGGTTCGCTGATTTTTTTGAAACGCTTTTTTGATGGAATCTTCTCCCAAAACCTGATAGGACTGCACGGTACAGGCAGCAGTTTCAGGCATTAAATACAAGCAGTCAAAATAAAGGTTCGTATCTACACGCGTTTTTTCCCGGGTAATACGTATGGTTTCCTGTTCTGCAAGGCTGGTAAAAAGATACCGAACCTCCAACATAAAGGTATAAGCGCCTTTGTGAAAATAACTTTCTGCAATCGGCCGGACAGCAATTTGCGGATGATTGGTTTGAGATTCTGTGACAATAGTCTGCATGGGGGCAATCTGGATTTCCGTGCCGGAATCCATTCGGATTCGTACAGCTTTCCGACATTCGTTAAAAAATATAAGCCGCATATCCGTCACCCCTTTTTACAATATTATACCAATGTGCGAAGAAGCCCGGTGCAGCCTTCCAGCACATCCTGCCAGGTGGCTTCAAAGTTTCCGGTATACCAGGGGTCGGCCACTTCACCAGGCCGGTGGGTATAATCCATCAGCAAATGAATTTTGTTTTCACTGTCTCCGCCGCATATCCGGCGCATATTGCGAAGGTTGGCAAAATCCATGCCAATCAGCAGGTCATAGGCATCATAGTCGCTTTTTTTCAGCTGCCGCGCGGCATGCCCTTCACAGGAAATTCCATGCTCCGCAAGCTTTCTCTGTGCAGGCGGATAAACGGGATTGCCGATTTCTTCTGTACTCGTAGCGGCAGATTCTATATGAAACTGGTCTTCCAGTCCGGATTTTTGTACCAGATCCTTCATCACAAATTCGGCCATAGGGCTGCGACAGATATTGCCGTGGCACACGAATAAAATTTTTTGCATGTTAATTCCCCATCTTTTATTTGCGTTTTTTTAATTTATGTTTCTTATTGTCCTTCCAATCTTTCCAATAATAAAATCCCCAGACC
>DVIY01000155.1 GCA_018710915.1 Candidatus Gallacutalibacter pullistercoris | reverse complement strand
AAAGAAGGAAGATGCAAAAGTGCCGCAGTGCCCGCCGGAAAAGGAAGCGGCAATTGTAGAGGCATTGAAACATTTTCATATGATATAAGGATAGCGACTCATACTTAAAAACACGTTATCGGCTTAGTCGGTAGCGTGTTTTTATTGTTAAGGGAGACCGTGTAACTTGACTTATAAATAGTGAATATAGTATAATTGTTCTATGTTATAGAACATAGAACAATTTACAGAAAGGAGGTGCCGAATTGCCCAACAAGGTGGCTGTAGATCAACGAGCTAAAGATATGATCATCGAACTTGGTTTATTGATTCGTGATTGCCGTGGAACGCTCAGCCAATCTCAATTAGCCAAAAGGGTTGGCCTGCCCCGTTCCAACATGAAATACATAGAGGATGGTGTCAACGCTCCGACAGCGGATGTCTATGACAAGCTGATTAAGGAGCTAAAGCCGGATTTGCAGACGCACCACCACATGGATCATTTGTATATGGCGATTCGGAAAGTTCCTCCGCCCGATGTTTGCCGAACCATCACACAAAACAAGGATTTAGTGGATGCAATGAGGAAGTTAGAAGGTTGTAATCTGACTCCCGACCAGATTGAAAGTGTTTCCGCCCTGTTTGCGTCTTTTCAAAAGAATAGAGAAGGAGAACCCATAAAATGAGAGATAAGTATTTTTACGAAGTAATGTTTGATGATACGTCCATTGACGTAAGCAAGGAAGTCGGATTGGTCTGGTCCATTGCCAACTCGCTCCGTGGTGCCTATACCTCGGATAAATATAAGGACGTTATTATCCCCATGGTCATCATCCGCCGGTTTGAGTGCGCTTTGGAGGAAACCAAAGATGCAGTTGTGGCAAAGTACAAGCAGAACCCTAACCTCCCAGCTGCGCTTCTTTGCCAGGTGTCCAAATATCCCTTTTACAACACCAATGAATTTACCCTGAAACGCCTTCTGGATGACAGCGACAGCATTGCGTCCAACCTCAAGTCTTACATTGAAGGCTTTTCTGCTAACATCCAGTTGATTCTGGAAAAGCTGCTGAAATTCAGCACCCAGATCGACAAAATGGATAAGAGCAACCGTCTTTACAGCGTGGTGAAAAAGTTCTCTGAACTGGATTTGTACCCCACCCATGTAGACAGCATGAAGATGGGCTACATTTTCGAGGATATTATCCGTCGTTTTTCTGAAAACGCCGAGGCCGGTGATCACTATACACCCCGTGAAGTGATTCGTCTAATGGTCAATGTACTGCTGGCAGAGGGCTGCAACGACCTGCTGACTGATGAAGGAAAAATCGCCACCGTACTGGACGCTGCCTGTGGTTCGGGTGGTATGCTGTCCACTACCTATGATTTCCTGCGCCGCAAAAATCCCTATGTGGATGTGCGCTTGTTTGGACAGGAAATCAACCCCGAATCCTACGCCATTTGCCTGGCAGATATGCTCATCAAAGGGCAGGATGTGAAAAACATCATGGGTGATGAGGAGGCCAACACCCTGAAAACGGACTGCTTCCCGGATCAGAAAATGCGGCTGGTGATTATGAATCCTCCGTTTGGTACACCCTGGGGAGGCAAAGATGCACCGGAAGGACAGGAGAAGAACGTCCGTGAGGAAAACAAGAAGGGCGGACGATTTGAGCATGGTCTTCCTGGAACCGGCGATGCCCAACTGCTGTTCATGCAGCACGCCATCAACAAGCTGGACGAGAAAAACGGGCGTGCAGCAATTATTACCAATGGCTCGCCTCTTTTCTCCGGTGGAACCACCAGCGGTGAGAGCCAGATCCGGCGCTGGATGCTGGAGGAAGATTTGATTGAGGCCATTATTGCCTTGCCTACCCAGCTTTTCTATAACACCGACATCGGTATTTATATCTTCATTCTGTCCCGAAACAAGCGCCATGACCGTCGAGGAAAGGTGCAGCTAATCAATGCAGTGGATATGTGGAAGCCTCTTCGCAAATCTTTGGGCAAAAAACGTCGTGAAATCGACCGGGATAGCATGGTAAAAATCACCGAGCTGTACTCCAACTTCGAGGAAAACCAGTACTGCAAGATTTTCCCCAACGAGGAGTTTATGTACAAAGAGTATGCGGTTTATCAGCCGTTGCAGCGCCGGGGTGTGCTGGATGAGGAGAGCATCGAGCGGCTGCGGACCAGCAGCTACTTCACCAGTAACTCCAGCATTTTCAATGAGACGGATTTTGAACAGCTGAAAGAGATGAACCCCCGCAGCGCTGCCGACGAGAAAAAATACCAGAAATATCTGGCGGGCCAGCAGTTTGTGGCGGATGTGTTGACCATTCTGGAGGCTAACCGTTCTGACCAGATGTTTATGGATTATGGCGAGTTTGAAAAGTATCTGAAATCTCTGCTGGGCAAGGTTGAGGGAATGTCTGCCAGTCGTTTGACGGGCATTGCCATGGTGCTGGCGGTGATGGACAAAACTGCCGTGGTGCAGAAAGACCGCAAGGGCGAAATTGTCAAGGATACCACCACCAAGGACACCGAGATCATCAAGCTCACCCAGGACCCGGAGAAATATTTTGAGGCGGAAGTATATCCCCATGTACCGGATGCTATCTGGACCTATGAATTTGACCCGAAAAAAAAGGAGAGCGCTACCAACAAAGAAAAACTGGGCGCAGAGTTCCCGTTTACACGATTCTTTTACGAGTACAAAGAGCCGGAAAAGGCAGATGATCTGCTGGCACAGTTTATGGAACTGGAAAAATCCCTCTCCGAAAAAATTGCAGCCTTGCAGGAAAGTGAGGGAGTGTAATGGCAGAGCAAATGAAACCCAGTGGGATTGATTGGATTGGGGATATTCCAAAAAGTTGGAAAGTCACACGG
>DVIY01000154.1 GCA_018710915.1 Candidatus Gallacutalibacter pullistercoris | reverse complement strand
GCGGCGCAGAACCACCGCGCTGGTAAATCCCCTGCGGGAATTTGTGCGCGGCGGTTCAGTCAGCTTACTCCATGGTCACCAGTTTACACGGCGCCGCCTTCGACCGCCACTGAGCTTTGCTCACTTTGGCGTGTCGCGGAGCAAACTGCGGGGGTCAAGGGGGTGTAACCCCTTGCGAATCTTTGCATACTTTCTTTTCGGAAGAAAGTATGAGCCCGTCGCGGCTTGAGCGACAAAACTGTTGTTTTATCAAATTTGGGAACACCATTGCAAACAATGGTGTTCTTCGCATCACTTGAGCGACAAACTGCATGTTTAATGCATTTCAATCCAAAAGGCCAACGGCCTTTTATCATCGGCGCAGCCGCGCCGGTGATTGCAGGTTCCAGAATTTCCGGAACAAAAAGCACGTGAGCAAAGCCATCAACACGCCCAAAATCGCGCCGCACAGCACGTCGCTGGGATAGTGTACAAAAAGGAAGAGGCGCGAAAAAGCAATGCAGGATGCCAGAATCAGCGCGGGGATTCCAAAGCTGCGGCGGCATTTCAGCAGCACCACAGCCGCAGCAAAAGAAGAGGCCGTGTGTCCCGAAGGGAACGAAAAAGAACTGGGTGCTTCAATCAGCAGCTCCAATTCGGGGAAATGGTGGAACGGACGCAGCCGCTCGAACACTTCTTTTAGCAAAAGCTCGCCGGCAACCGCCGTCAGCAGCATCGCGCACAGCATGGTCACGCCCCATTTGCGGTATTTGCGGCTAATCAGCAGCAAAACGGCAATCACCAGCCAGATCAATCCTTTATCGCCCAGAAAGGTGACAGCCGGAAAAAACCAGTCTGTAAAAGGGTTATGCAGGTTTTCCTGTATCCACAGCAGAATCGCAGTATCCAAAAGATGACAACTCCTTTCCCAATTGTTTTCAGTATACCAGATTTCCGCGCCGGTTTGATTTCGGAATCGTTAATTTTCAATGTAAACGCCCCTCTTTTCGGTAAAATCCGGAGAGGGGCGCTTTTTGCGTGTCCCGTCATACCCCAGCCCATTTCGGCATACGCTGAGAAAGAAGGTATCCCCAAAAGAAAGGCGTGGTGGAAGAAATGGAATGGCAGACCGTGCAGAAAGAAGAAGCCCTTCGCCAGCTGCACAGCAGCATCCGGGAAGGACTTACACAGGAACAGGCCCGGCGAAGGCTGCAAAAATATGGGCGCAACTGTTTGGCAGAAAAGAAAAAGCGGGGCTTCCTGCTGCGCTTTCTGGCACAATTTCAGGATTTTATGGTCCTGATTTTGCTGGGCGCGGCGGTTGTCTCGTTTATCACTTCCCGTGTGCAGGGGGACAGCGATTATATCGACGCAATTATCATTCTGGTCATTGTGGTGGTCAATGCCATCACCGGTGTGATACAAGAAAGCCGCGCGGAGCGCGCCATCGAAGCGCTGAAACAGCTTTCTTCCCCGCATGCGCACGTGATGCGTGGGGGCAGGCTGCAAAGCATCGACAGCACGCTGCTGGTTCCGGGAGATATCGTGCAGCTGGAAACCGGAGACCTCGTCCCGGCAGATTTGCGGATTCTGGAAAGCACCCGCTGCCGCGCCGAAGAATCAGCCCTGACAGGGGAATCTATCCCCGCCGAAAAAGACGCGGCGTTTTTGTGCAAAGCAGGCGCAGCGCTGGGCGACCAGAAAAACATGCTGTTCAGCGGGACCAGCATCGTGGATGGCCGGGCGCTGGGAATCGTCGTGCGCACGGGGATGAAGACCCAGATGGGGCATGTAGCCGGGATGATTGCACAGGAAGAAGCCCCGGAAACCCCGCTGCAAAAAAAGCTCTCGCATACCGGGAAGGTTTTGGGGGCGGCTGCGCTGGCAATCTGTGCCCTGATTTTTGTGCTGGGGCTTTTCCAGCAGATTGAGCCGCTGGAAATGTTCATGATCTCTGTCAGTTTGGCGGTTGCCGCCATCCCCGAGGGGCTCCCGGCGGTTGTCACAATCGTGCTGGCGATGGGGGTGCGACGCATGGCTGCACAGCGCGCGATTGTCCGGCGGCTTCCGGCAGTCGAAACGCTGGGCAGTGCAACCGTCATCTGTTCTGATAAAACCGGAACGCTCACCTGCAACCGTATGACGGTGACCCGCCTGAGTGATGGCACAGGTTCCGTGTCAGTGAAATCCCCGCAGGGGAGGGAGATGCTTGAACTGGCCTCCCTTTGCACGAATTGCCGTACACAGGGGAAGAAGATTCTGGGGGAACCCACCGAAACGGCGCTGGTAGCCGCCTGTCCGGCTTCGCTTGAAGAACTGGCGCGCCGCTTCCCCAGAATCGGGGAAATCCCCTTTTCCTCTTCGAGAAAACGAATGTCCACCTTCCACCGTCTGCCCACAGGCGGATGCCGGATTATTGTAAAAGGCGCGCCCGATTTGCTGCTGGAACGGTGTGACCGGATTCGCACGCCGGGCGGAGAGCGCCTTTTAACGCAGGAAGACCGCCGGAATATCCGAAAACAAAATGAGTCGATGGCAGGAGAAGCGCTGCGCGTGCTGGGGATTGCCTTTCGCGATGACGTAGGCGTCCCCGCAGAAGAGAACGCAGAGCGCGGGCTGATTTTTTGCGGCCTGATCGGCATGATGGACCCACCCCGCCCCGAGGCGGAACGCGCAGTGCGCCTTTGCCGCAGCGCCGGGATTCGTGCCGTGATGATTACCGGAGACCATGCCGCAACTGCGGCGGCAGTCGCCCGCCAGCTGGGAATCCTGCGTGATGGGGGGAACATTCTGACCGGCCGCCAGCTGGACACCATGGATGAAGCGGCGCTTCGCCGGGAAGTGCCGGGCTGTACGGTGTTCGCGCGTGTTTCGCCCGAGCATAAAGTGAAAATCGTGCGGGTTTTGCAGCAGCGCGGGGAAGTGGTCGCAATGACCGGCGATGGGGTGAACGATGCTCCGGCGCTGCGTGCAGCCGATATCGGGTGCGCGATGGGCAAGGGCGGTACGGATGTTGCCCGTGCGGCGGCGGATATGGTGCTTACAGACGACAACTTTTCCACTATCGTTTCCGCAGTCCGCGAGGGAAGGGTGATTTACAGCAACATCCGCAAGACCATTCATTTTTTGATTTCCTGCAATATTGGAGAAATCCTGCTGGTATTGGCGGCTTTCCTGCTGCATTTGCCTGTGCCGCTGCTGGCAATTCAGCTGCTGTGGGTGAACCTGGTGACCGATTCCCTGCCGGCACTGGCGCTGGGCGTGGAGCCGGCAGAAAAAGGCATCATGAATGAAAAGCCGTCTTCGCCAAAAGCGGGGGTATTTTCCGCAGGCACCTGGACGGCGCTGGCGGCAGAAGGCTGCCTGATCGGCGCGCTGGCTTTGCTGGCTTATACTATTGGGCGTGTCTTTTTCGACCCTATTTCGCTGGTGCCTTCTATCGGCCGTACCATGGCGTTCGCAGTCCTCAGCCTGTCGCAGGTGGTGCATACCTATAATATGCGCTCCAACCGCTCGGTCCTATCCATTGGCCTTTTTTCCAATCACCGGCTCAACTGGGCATCATTGGTATGCATTTTACTACAGGTTTCTGTCATTGCATGCCCGCCGCTGGCTGCTGTTTTTCGAACAGTACCGTTAAATTTTGTGCAGTGGGCAATCGTGGCCGCGCTGAGTATTCTGCCTCTTCTCTGTATT
>DVIY01000153.1 GCA_018710915.1 Candidatus Gallacutalibacter pullistercoris | reverse complement strand
AGAATACATCGCATTTTCCATGGAATTTGTCGCTTGATTCTCTTGGAGTATGGCATATTCCGGAACTCCGTTTACTAATAGAATATGCCTGCAATACTCAAAATCAGATGCATAATCCCCGTCATATTTGGGATTATCTATATTCTCTCTGGCGAAATGTCCAATACTGGAGGAACATCCTCCAGAGGGAAGTACATAGGGAGCCCATCCTTCACGGTAAAGTTCAGCTGCTTTCTCTGTAATAGTAGATTGGGATGTTCCAGGAATCAAAATAACATCACAAGCAGAAGGAGAATCCGTCATAAAAATAAAGTCAGTAATATCTTTGATCGCACGGTTGACCATAGTATGCCTCCTCAAATTTTGATGTGAATATTATCACCCATACATGAATCTCTCCATTATCCTGCACGGAATAGCAGACAAGAGGCGAAAGCAACGAGCGCTTTCGCCCTTGAATAGCATATTTTTTCCCTTATATCTGTCCATATCGTCTTACATCGCAGCAGGAAATTTTGGTACCATTTTGGCACCAAAGCGTCAAAAATCATTGCTGCTTTGAGTTTCTTAGTAAATGAAAAGGTAAGTATTTGCAAGACCTTTTGATGCTGCAAATTCAAGTGCTATTTTTTATTCAGCGAACGTGTATACAATACGCCGGAAAGATCGAGCACACCGCTGACAATCAAACAAATACCAAAGAACGAGATCAATCCGGTTACCAGGCGGAAGGGATTGAACAGCAGAACCAGACCCAACAGAGCCGGCAAAATGGCTCCCGCAAGAAACAGCCACCGGTTTGGCAGACCGGCACGGAAAACATCCTGCAACATGGGGATTTTTGCGATGCCATACAGCAGCAGCAAACCGCCGAGCATAAATGGCAGAATCGACAGAATCAGCTCGGGCACAGAGAGGCATAGAAGTCCCGCGGCAGCCAAAACCAGACACAGGAATAAAGCGCCTTCTGAAGAAATCCCCTGTTTGCGTCCTTGCCAGTAACGGAACAGGTAAACCAGCCCGTAAATCAGCAGGGCTGCCCCAAGCGCCAGCGAAAAGATATGCACAATCTTTTTCGGAAAAAACAGAAGAATTCCGCCGAGCACAATACTGAGAACCGACATTCCAGCAGAAGAAGCTTTGTTCCAGATAAATTGCAGCATAGAATATTCCTCCCGGAAATCTGATATCATTATTATCAGTATAACACGAATCTGTTAACAAATCGACTGTTTCCATATAAATGAAAAGAGAATTTAGAGTGGAATTTTCCTGCTGACAGCTGGTTCTAAAATTATCGGGCTGTCCATAAATATGATTTGACGGCCGGCACAGGATACGGCAATCCATAAAGGAAGGTTTTGGAAATATGAAGAGGACTTTTGAAACGGAAAAGGAAAAAGCGCGCAGGCGGTTTCAGGAAGCGGCAGCGTTGCTGGGGCAGACTGGAGAAGTTTTAAAAAGAATTCCGGCAGAGGTACGGGAAGAAGCACAGGAAATCCGCTTTCGAACAGGAAAACCAGTTTCGATTTGTACCGGAAACCGTACCTGGTTTCTGACCAGTACAGGTGCTCTGGCACCCCAGGCGACAGCCCTCTGTCCCTGTATTCAGCCAGTGCAGATGCAGGAGCTGTTCAAAGTGCTCTGCTCCTATTCCCTGTACAGCCACGAACAGGAAATCAGGGAAGGATATCTCACGCTGCGGGGTGGCCATCGAGCCGGTATCTGCGGAACAGCCGCTGTGCGGGATGGGCAGATTCTTTCCATCCGTGAAATCAGTTCGATTTGCCTTCGCATTGCGCGGGAAAAGCCCGGCGCAGCGGACGAGCTTTTTCGAAGGCTGGGCAGCACTCTGGAGGGTGGCGTGCTGATTGCAGGTGCACCGTCCAGCGGCAAAACAACCGTATTGCGCGATGTAGCCCGTCAGCTGGCAAGTGGAAATCGCGGAAGGTATTACCGGGTAGCCGTGGTGGATGAGCGTGGGGAGATTGGCAGTGCATGCCGCGGCCGTGCGGAAAATGATTTGGGAGTCAGTTGTGATTTGCTCAGCGGATACCCGAAAGCACAGGGAATTTTGCAGGCTGTCCGCGTGCTTTCCCCGGAGTACATATTGTGCGATGAGTTGGGCAGTGAACGTGATGTACAGGCAGTAGAAGCGGGGATTTTTTCAGGGGCTGCGATGATTGCAACCGTACACGCGGGGAATCGGAAAGAGCTGTCGGCACGCCCCCTCTGCCGGCGGATTCTGGAAACCGGGGCGTTTGGCAGTGTGGTGATTCTGGCAGGCTGCGGAGAACCGGGAAGAATTGCAGGAATATACAGGGCAGGTGATTTACTTGATGAAGGTAGCAGGGCTTTTGCTGTTGGCAGCAGCCTGCACAGCTGTCGGACTGGCGGAGTCGCGTAAACTGGGGGAACGCGCTGCGTATCTGGAGGGGTTCCTGCGGTTCCTCACACAGGCAGAAGCAGAAATCCGTTATGGGATGATGCCGGTGCGGGAGGTAGTTTTCTCCTGCCGCAGCCAAATGGAACTATTGGATTTTTGTGCATCCAAGCTTGCAGCAGGCGTGCCGTTTCCATCAGCCTGGCGGCAGTCGGCAGAAAGATTCGGCGGAGAAGACACCCAATTCCTGCTCGATTTCGGCAAAGGGCTGGGCTCGACCGATCTGGAGGGCCAGCTGGCGCACCTTCAATTATACCGGAAGCTGGCAGAATCGCGGCTCAAAGAAGCGCGGGCAAACCGGGATCAAAAAGGAAAGCTGTACCGGCAGCTGGGGGTGTACGGAGGCATTGCACTGGCACTGGTTTTGTGGTAGCAGCTGCGGTGCTTTCCGGGAAAGGAAATGGACATGGATATTGACCTGATTTTTAAAATTGCCGCAATCGGGATTATTGTGGCAGTGTTGAACCAGCTGCTCATCCGTTCCGGCCGTGAAGAGCAGGCCATGATGACCACACTTGCCGGGCTGATTGTGGTTTTGATGATGATTATTCAGCAGATCAACACGCTGTTTGAAACCATCAAATCCATTTTCGGTTTGTAGCCATGGAGTTCGCGGCAATCGCAGGGCTGGCGTTGGCCACCGCAGCGCTGTGCGCCCTTTTGCGAAGATATCACAATGAATATGCCATGCTGGTCAGTGTGGGTGCGGGAATCCTGATTGTTATCCAGGTGATTTCGTCTCTGCTGCCCATTGTTTCCGAGATTGATGGCCTGATCTCTCGGGCAGGAATTGCCGCAGAGTATGGCACAATCCTGTTTAAAGTGGTGGGGATCTGTTTTCTGGCACAGTTTGCGTCGGATGCCTGCCGTGATGCCGGGGAGGGCGCTCTGGCTTCCCGTGTAGAACTGGCAGCCCGGCTGGGGATGACCGCCGCAGCGCTGCCGCTTTTCCGGCAGCTGGCAGATACGGCGTTGGGGCTGATCGGAGGATAAACGGAAAGGATGGGGAAGATGAAAGGGTTCCTTGCCGGTGTGGTGCTGGCATTTCTTTTTTTAACAATCCCGGCGGCGGCGTCTGAAACAGCTGAAACGGAGAACTCCGGTTTTGATGAAGAACTGTATCAGGAACAGCTGGAAGAGAGCGGGGCAGGGGAGCTGATGGATTCTTTGCCGCAGGAAACGCAGGAACTGCTGCGGCAGCTGGGAATTGAAGGGGTGGACTGGCAGCCGCTTTCCGCAGTGGAGCCACAAAGCTTTTTTGAACAGATGGCTTCGCTGGCAGCAGGAGAACTGCCGCAGCCGCTCGCGGCAGCCGCCTCAATTGGAGGTGTATTGCTGTTGTGTTCGTTGGCTGGTGGAATGAAGATTTCGTTCGGGGAAAGGCAGCTGGGCAGTGTAATTTCAGTAACCGGAACCCTGTGTGCCTGTGCCGTGATTGCACCGCCCGTAATTTCCTGTATTCAGCAGACCTCGCAGCTGATTGAAGGGGCAGGCGCCTTCCTTCTGGCAGGCGTACCGGTGCTGGCAGGCCTGATGATCGCCTGCGGCCAGCCGGTTTCTGCCAGTGGGTGGACCATATTTTTGCTGGCAGCCGGAAATGCGGTTTCTTTTTTATCCTCTGTGGTGCTGCTGCCAGTCATGAATATTTTTCTGGGATTGTCACTGGCTTCATCAGTTTCTCCAGAAATCCGTCTGGACAGCCTGTGTTCAGCCGTCGCCAAAATTGTGCGCTGGGTGCTGGTGTTGGTGGTGACGATTTTTACAGGGCTGCTTTCCGCACAGAGCATGATTTCCGCTTCCGCAGACGGAGCCGCGGTGAAAGCTGGAAAAATGCTGGCCGGGTTCGTGCCGGTTGTGGGGGGGCTGTTGGGGGATGCCATGGGAACGGTGCAGAGCTGTGTCAAGCTGCTGAAATCTGGCGTAGGAGCATTTGGATTGCTGGCGGCATTGTGCCTGTTCCTTCCGGCAGTGCTTCGCTGTCTGCTTTGGATTGCCTGCTGTACACTGTGCAGCGCGGCGGGCGACTTGTTGGGAATCAGTGAGGTAACGGCGGTTTTACGCGCAGCTTCCCAGGTGCTCCAAACATTGCTGGCGGTTGCAGTCAGCTGCGCAGCGGTGATTCTGGTAGCAGCGGTGCTGGTCATGCAGGGAGGGGGCGGAAGCTGATGGACGAAGTCAGGATGTGGGCGGCAGCCGTATGCCTTACCGTACTGGCTGCGGCGCTTTTGCGTATGGTGTGCCCGGAAGGCAATTTTTCACGGCTGATGCGTGTGATTCTGGGAGCATTTGTCCTGTGCGCCCTGATTCAGCCGGTTTCAGCGCTGGCCGGTGCAGACTGGGGAAAGGTGGACAGCGAACCCGTCATGGCACAGGCAGAATCCTATGCACAGCAGGCGCAGGAACGTTCAGAAGAAATCATGGGTTCCTCGCTGGAAAGCCTGATTCGCACAGAACTGGCCAGAGCAGAAATTCCAGTAGAAAAAATATCTGTTTTGGTGGATACCGGTGAAGATGAGAGCATACGAATCAAACAGATTCAAATTTGCCTTTCCCGTAAGGAAGATATTGAACGTGCGCGTGCGCTGCTGGAAGAATCATTGGAACTGGAAACGGAGGTGTATGCCGGTGAAGAATGAGCATGCAGGCGGCTGGCTGCAAAAGGCCGCCCAGAGCGATAATGTCCGGCGCTGGATACTGATTTTGGGATTGGCCGGTATTGCGCTGATTTTCCTTTCTGGATTTTTCGGGCAGAAAGAAAATACCGAAAGCACAAAAATTCCCGATACCTATTCATCGGAGCAGTACGCGCGGCAGCTGGAAGAAAATCTGCTGGAAATCGTGCGCGCCATTACTGGAGAAGAAGATGCACGGGTGATGGTTACGCTGGAAAGCGGCGCACGGCAGGTGTATGCGACCGAAGAAAAGCGCAGCGCCGGGAATTCGGCAGAACAGTCAAATGAAAGTACGGTGCGGACGCAATCGAACGATGATACCGAGACGAATTATATCATTGTAAAAGATTCCGACGGCTCTCAGCGTGCATTGGCCGTGACCGAAATTTCACCTGAGATCCGGGGGGTTGTGGTTGTGTGCGGCAGCAGCGGAGATGCGGCCTTACAACAGCAGATCATTGATGCGGTCACGACAGCGCTGCAAATTTCCTCTGCGCGTGTTTGTGTAGTAAACCATGGGTAAAGTGGGAATACTCTTTTTGAAAGCGCCAGGTATGAACCAGGCATAAACCTGCATATAATTTACTGCGCCGTACACAGGGGGTTTCTCTGAAAACGGGGCGCGAGAAAGGAATGGTCATGCAGAATGAAATTCATTGGTTTTTTTGGAAAAGGGAAGGATGCGGCAGAGCCTGTGCTGGAATACCATCCCCCCTGTGAAAATGGTGGATATGAGGAAGAGGATGCCCCTCGTTCCTCCAAACAACTGGATGCACCATGGGAGAAAGAAGACGAGAGCGACTATCTGGACGATGAACTGGAAGAAGCTTATGCAGAGGCAGGTTCTTCTTTATCCCCTCAAAAATCCAAAAGCAAAAAGAGCGGGAAACGGCAGCTGGTCATGGCAGCGCTGGTCATGGCGCTGGGCGCAGCAGTTTACCTGAACTGGCAGTTTTCGGGCGACCAGCAGCTATTGGCAACCGATGCGCTCAGTTCAGAAAAAGAAATTGGCACCGCGCAGCTGGTAAATGGGGAGGCGGGAGAAAAAGAAGAGGAGGCCGCCGCGCAGCAGGGAGAAACACTGGCACAGGCAAAGCTTTCCCGCCAGAAGGCGCGCGATGAAGCAGTCGAACTTCTCGAACAGGTTCTCAAGGATGCTGCAAGCAGCGACGAAGCCAAAAAAGAAGCGGTGACACAATCTGCAGCGATTGCCCAGAACGTCTTGCAGGAAAGCAATATCGAAAATCTGGTAAAGGCCAAGGGATATTCGGATTGTGTGGCGGTGATTCAAAATGGCGAGTGCAGCGTGATTATCAGCGGTGCCCTGCAAAACGAGAGTGACGCAGTGGTCATTCAGGATATTGTAACGGCACAAACTTCTTTTGAACCGTCAAAAATCAAAATTGTTGAGGCGAAATAGCTTGCTCCTGTCGGAAAATGTGGTATACTAAGGGGTACAGTGGAGCTTGACAGGAGAACAGATGACCTGCCTTTGGCAGGCCAGTGGTTGCACATAGCAGGCTCTCCGTTTTGGAGGGCCTGTTTTCATGTTGAAATTGAGCCCTCCACCCGGAGGGCTTTTTTCTGTCAAAAACTATCTCCCACGGAGGATTTATGAAGCGTCGAGAAGCGAGAGAGCAGGCCTTTATTCTGGCTTTTGAACAGACCATCAATAACGACAGTATCCAGCATATCATCGATGCCGCCGGCATGAGCCGCGATCTGGTTGCAGATGCGTTTGCAGAAAGGCTGGCACAGGGAGTAGAAGACCATCGGGACGAATTGGACGAAATCATCGGCCGTTATATCCGGGGCTGGAAGATGGACCGCCTTTCGAAAACAGCCCTTACGATCCTGCGCATGGCTATTTATGAAATCCATTTTGAAAAGGATATTCCGCCGCAGGTTTCTGTCAATGAAGCGGTAGAACTGGCCAAAAAGTACGGTGCTGCCGAAGATGCTTCCTTTATCAACGGCGTGCTGGCCAGCGTCATTCGGGCAGAGAACGAGGAGAAAGCCCATGAGCAGCCGTGAACCGGTGATTCTGGGCATTGATACCAGTAACTACACCACCTCTGCCGCCCGGTTGGAGCACGGCGAAATCTTTCAAAGCAAAAAGCTGCTGCCGGTAAAGCCCGGACAGCTGGGCCTGCGTCAGAGTGATGCGGTGTTCCATCATGTACAGCAGCTCCCTGACCGGCTGGAAGAGGTCTTGCAGGGAGCGCCGCCTATTCGTGCTGTCGGTGTTTCTGACCGCCCCCGGGCGCAGGAAGGCTCTTATATGCCATGCTTCACGGTGGGTGTGGGAACAGCCCGGGCGCTGGCTGCTGCGGTTGGTGCGCCTTTGTATTGCTTTTCCCATCAGGCGGGGCACATCGCTGCCGCCCTTTACTCCGCCGGAAAGCTGGAACTGCTGGAAGAGCGTTTTCTGGCTTTCCATGTTTCCGGGGGCACTACCGAAGCTGTGCTGGTTACACCGGATAAAGATGACATCCTTCGTGCAGAGATTGTGGCGTCTTCCCTTGATTTAAAAGGCGGACAGGCCGTAGACCGTGCCGGCGTGCTGCTGGGGCTGCCGTTCCCTGCCGGGCCGGAGCTGGAAAAGCTGGCCCTTTGCTGGGAGAGCCCAATCAAAGTTCGTCCGGCCATGAAGGGCTGTAACTGTTCCCTTTCCGGCATTGAAAACCACTGCAAAAAGCTCTATGATACCGGCCATCCGAAAGAAGAAATTGCCCGGTATTGTCTGGAAGCAGTGCGCGCTGCCCTGGAAGGTATGTGCACTGCACTTTTGGAAGAATACGGAAAGCTGCCGGTACTCTTTGCCGGAGGCGTCATGTCCAACTCCATTATCAAAAAAGCACTGACAGAAAAATTTGGTGCGTATTTTGCAGAGCCCGTTTTTTCCGCTGATAATGCAGCCGGTACCGCAGTATTGGCAGCGAGAAAGGAGGGCCTGCTGTGAGCACGTCTGTGTTGACGGTCAGCCAGATCAACGGCTATCTGAAATCCCTGCTGGATGGCGACCCGAATTTAAATCCGGTATATGTCAGCGGTGAGATTTCCAACTTTACCGACCACTACCGTTCCGGCCATCTGTATTTTTCCCTGAAAGATGAAAAAGCAGTGCTGAAAGCCGTGATGTTTGCGTCCAGTGCCAGACGGCTGCGGTTTCGCCCAGCAGACGGAATGAAAGTGCTGTGCCGGGGTAGGATTAGTTTATATGAAGCGTCGGGGCAATATCAGCTCTATGTGGAGGATATGCAGCCCGACGGCCTGGGTGCGCTGAACCTGGCCTATGAACAGCTAAAATCCCGGTTGGAAAAAGAGGGCCTGTTTGATGCCGCCCGCAAGCGCCCAATCCCCCGGTATCCCCGGCGTATCGGCGTGATTACCTCGCCCACCGGCGCCGCGGTGCGGGATATCTGCCAGATTTTAGGACGCCGCTGGCCTTTGGCGGAAATCGTGTTCTGCCCGGTGCTGGTGCAGGGGGAAGGCGCGGCGCCCCAGCTGGTGGATGCCCTTGCCCGGATGAACCGCATTGAAAACGTGGATACCATTATTATTGGACGCGGCGGCGGTTCGCTGGAAGAGTTGTGGGCCTTTAATGAAGAAGTGGTTGCCAGGGCGGTAGCAGCTTCTCAAATCCCGGTAATTTCTGCCGTGGGCCATGAGACGGATTTTACCATCTGCGATTTTGTGGCAGATTTGCGTGCGCCTACACCCAGTGCAGCGGCTGAACTGGCAGTGCCCGACCAGGCGGAGGAAAAGCTGATGGTAGAGTCAGCCAAATATGCTTTAAAATCCGATATGGAATCGCTGCTTGCTCAATGCAGGCTGGAGCTGGATTCTCTGACCGCCAGCCGAAGTTTGCGGCAGCCGTTAGAGCCGATTGTGCAGAAACGAAACGAGCTTTCCCACCTGACGCGGCGACTGACGGCGGGCGTGTCTTTGTCAGTCAGTCGGGAAAAGGAAGAGCTTTCCCGTTTGACCGGCACACTCGATGGGCTCAGCCCGCTCAAGGTGCTGAACAGGGGGTATGCATTGGCTCAAACAGAGACAGGCAAAACCATTCGAAGCGTTTCACAAATTCAGAAAGGCAAAGCTTTTCGGCTGCGTTTTGCGGACGGAGAAGCCCGTTGTATACAGGCGGAAAAGGAGGAACCCCATGAACCGTAAGATGACCTACGAAGAGGCGTTGGGAAAATTGAAGGAAGTCGTCACCCGGCTGGAAAGCGGGGAAGAGACGCTGGATGCATCGCTGAAGCTGTTTGAAGAGGGAGCCAAGCTGTCGGCTTTCTGTTATGAAAAGCTGCAAAATGCCGAACAGAAGATCACAGAGATTACAAAGCTGGAGCAGGCAGCAGAATAAAAACAGTCCGCGTGCAGTAAGCTGAAAATTTGCACGTATCCCGCCCCATCACGGCTTTCAAAAGGGGTTCCCTTATGTGCTTTGCTGGTGGAAAATACTGGCTGCCGACCGGGCCGGCAGGCGAGAAAAGAGGGGGTACGAATCCCCCAGTCCCTCATTGTAATGGAAGAAACACTTTTCCCATAGTATCAATGCGAAACAGGAGAAAAGATCATGAATAAACTGGAAATACAGGAAATTGAAAGTGCATTAAAAAAATATCTTCCCCATGACCGCGATTTGCGCAAAAAGCTGTTTGAAAGTATGGAATATAGCCTGATGGCCGGAGGAAAACGGATTCGCCCGCAGCTGGTGCTGGAATTCTGCCGAATCTGCGGCGGGAACCCGGCGCAGGCTATGCCTTTTGCCTGCGCTGTCGAAATGGTACATTCCTACTCTCTTATTCACGACGACCTGCCCTGCATGGATGACGACGATCTGCGCCGGGGCAAGCCTACCAACCATAAAGTCTATGGCGAAGCTACCGCTTTGCTGGCCGGAGACGCATTGCTGACGCTGGCATTTGAAACCATGCTTTCTCCCGAGAGCATCCGTGCAGTGGGTTCTGACCGTGCTGCACGTGCTGCCGGAGAGCTGGCAAGAGCTGCTGGTTCCCGCGGCATGGTGGGCGGACAAATCATCGACCTGGAATCCGAAGACCGCCAGGTTTCACTGGAAGTCCTGCAAAAAATGGACGAAGGCAAAACCGGCGCGCTGATTCTGGCTGCCTGCCGCATGGGCTGCATCATTGCGGGCGCCAATGGCGAACAACTGCAGGCTGCCGATGTCTATGCACGTTCTGTAGGGCTGGCATTTCAAATCGTAGATGACCTGCTGGATGTGACCGGAGACGCGGCATTGTTGGGTAAAAATACCGGTATGGATTCCGAGCGTGGAAAGAGTACCTATGTCAGCCTGCTGGGCGTGGAAAAGGCAAAAGAAATGGTGGAGCAGTTAACCCATACGGCGGTAAACGCCCTGTCTGTCTTTGGAGAAAGGGGAAAAGACCTGGCAGACTTTGCCGTTGCCCTGGCAAGCCGTGACCACTGATGGAGCCTCTGCGTTTTATAGTGCCGCCTCCATACGATGGGATGCTTCTAAAATATTTTCTTCGCCGGGAAGCGGGTGTGACAGCCCGGCTGCTGGCCCGTTTGAAGCGGGTAGAAGGCGGAATCCAGCTCAATGGAAAGCCGGTCTATGTGATTGAACCGGTGCATGCCGGAGATATTGTAGAATTGTTCCCACCGGCAGGAGAAACAGCCGCGCCGCCTGAAAAGCTTCCTTTTCCGGTGCTTTATGAAGATGAGCGGCTGCTGGCTGTCAACAAACCGGCCGGCATGCCGGTACATCCGTCGCCGGGCCATGACCGTGACAGCCTGCTCAACGCCTTTTCCAGCTGGCTGCTCCGGGAAAACCGTCCGGCGTTTGCCTTTCGCCCCTTATATCGTCTGGACCGGGATACCACCGGTGTGATTTTATTGGCAAAAGATGGGTATACTGCCGCCACGCTGCCTGAAAAAATACAAAAGGAATATCGTGCCGTCTGCCAGGGAATCCTGACAGGGGAAGGTAAAATTGATTTGCCCATTGGATTGGAACCGGGAAGCCGGATTCGCCGCAGTACCGATGCGGATTCGGAAAATCCGGTGCCAGCAGTTACGCATTGGCAGGCATTAAAAAACGACGGCACGCATACGCTGCTCTCTTTCCATCTGGAAACCGGACGTACACACCAGATCCGGGTGCATATGGCATCTATAGGGTGTCCGTTGGCTGGTGATGACCTTTATGGCGGCAGCAGGGAAAAAATTCCCAGCCAGGCGTTATGCTGTGCTTCTGTCTGGTTCTTCCAAACGGGAGGAGAAAAAACGGCGGCAATTTCTGTGCCTGTCCCTGAGCAGTGGCAGAAAGCCTTTCCAAATTTGTTTCTTTCAGAGCAAAATATGGAAGCTTCTGTATAAATCACACGAATCAGCTGCAGAAAACACCGAGAAAACCGGAAAGTTTATTCACAGAACAGCTTGATTTCTGTATGTTTATGCGATATAATCGGTTTCAGACAAAAAAGTTGCTGCATTGCTCGACAAAAAATTTCTGCTTCAGAAAATACTGTGCCGGGATTTGCAGCGGAAAAGGGGTATTTACGAATGAAAAAAGTGAAAAAACTGGCAGCCCTGCTTCTGGCTGCCGGCATGACAATGAGTATGGCAGCCTGCACTTCTGCACCGTCCAGTGACAGTTCTTCTTCTACGGCTTCTACAGATGAAAGCGTGGCCGAAGAAACTTCCCTTGATAGAATTAAAGAAGCCGGCAAAGTTGTCATGGCTACTAATGCCGCATTCGAGCCCTTCGAGTATATTGAGGGCAAGGAATATAAGGGAATCGACATCGAGATATCCCAGAAGATCGCCGATGAGCTGGGCGTAGAGCTGGAAATCCACGACGTAAAGTTTGAGTCCATCATTGCAGAGATCAAATCCGGTAAAGCCGATTTTGCCGCTGCCGGCATGTCCATTGATCCCGACCGTTTGAAGAATGTAGACTTTTCCAATGAGTATTTCTCCGCTACCCAGTCCATCGTGGTGATGAAAGAAAATTCCCCCGTTGCAAAGCCGGAAGACCTGAAGGATAAGGTTGTGGGTGTACAGACCGGTACCACTGCCGACACCTATGTGACCGACAAAGACGGCAAAAACAATGTGGGCGTAAAGGAAGTCAAGCGTTACAATTCTTTTGTTGATGCAGTTAATGACCTGATGGCCGGCCGTTTGGACGCTGTGGTCATGGATGACTTCCCGGCTGACAAGCTGGTAGAGAAGAATGCCGATAAAATCATGAAGCTGGACGATGAACTCACTGGTGAAAAATATGCTATTGCAGTTCCCAAGGGCGATGAGGCAATGAAGGAACTGGTGAATAAGGTGCTGGCCGATATGGAAGAGAGCGGCGAGCTGGACGAGCTGTTTACAAAATATATCGGTGAATAATTTTATTACCCGAGGCGGCAGGGCAGACACTCTGCCGCCTTTACTCTATTCTATTGACATAAGGAGGAAAATCCATGACATGGTTTACTGACATATGGAATCAGTTTTATGAAACCATGATTGTTGATGAACGGTATTTACAGATCTTCTGGGGTCTGGGCAATACCCT
>DVIY01000152.1 GCA_018710915.1 Candidatus Gallacutalibacter pullistercoris | reverse complement strand
AAGTAGAATCGGTTCAGCCTTTTTATTTTTTATTCTGCTATAGGTTTTGTCTGGGGTTGAAAGCAGAATTTGCCGTCTTGGAAAACACATGCAGCCGGTGCGCCTGCATGTAGATTCCCGGCAAGCATCTCTTCAGACAGCGGGTCTTCAATTCGGGTCTGTATGGCACGGCGAAGAGGACGGGCGCCATATATGGGGTCAAACCCTTCGCGCGCAATTTCGGCCACGGTTTCTTTCGGAAAATCAACCTGCATCCCCAAATCGGACAGGCGCTTTTGCAGCTGCGCCAGCATCTGCTGTGCGATTTGATGCAGATCGCTTTCTGTCAGCTTCCGGAACACAATGCAGTCATCCACACGGTTCAGGAATTCCGGCCGGAACAGCGTTTTCAGTTCTTCCATCACCCGCTCTTTTATCCGGGCATTGTCTGCCTCTGGGGTTTGTTCTGCGGCGAATCCAAGGCTCTGTTTGTGTTCTGTCATCATTTTAGCCCCCACGTTGGAGGTCATGATGATGACCGTATTTTTAAAGTCCACATGCCGTCCCTGTGAATCCGTTAGACGTCCATCTTCCAGAATTTGCAGCAGCAGGTTGAATACATCCGGGTGCGCCTTTTCGATTTCGTCAAAGAGCACCACCGAATAGGGATGGCTGCGCACAGCGTCTGCCAGCTGCCCGCCTTCATCGTATCCCACATAGCCGGGCGGCGACCCCACCAGCCGGGAAACGGTGTGCTTTTCCATGTATTCCGACATATCAAAGCGCAGCATAGCATCTTCGTCGCCAAACATGCTCTCTGCCAATGCCTTGCACAGTTCTGTTTTTCCCACACCGGTCGGCCCCAGGAAGAGGAAAGAACCGATAGGGCGGCGGGGGTCTTTAAGCCCTACCCGTCCGCGGCGGATTGCCCGTGCCACTGCGGAAACCGCCTCTTCCTGCCCGACAATGCGCTTGTGCAGTGTTTCTTCCAGCCGGAGCAATCGCTGCCCCTCTTCTTCGGTGAGGCGTGCAGCCGGAACTCCTGTCCACATAGAGACAATCCCGGCAATATCTTCCGGCGTGACTTCCCCGTCTTGTTCCTGCTTCTGGTCGTTCCAGTGTTCCTGTTGTTCGTCCAGACGGCCTTGCAGCTCTTTTTGCTCATCCCGTATGGAAGCAGCCCGTTCAAAATCTTGTGCATTGACAGCGGCCGCTTTTTCCTGTTCCAGTTCGCGCACTCGTTTTTCCAGCTTTTGGATGCTGTCCGGCGCTGTGAAAGCACGCAGCCGCACGCGGGAAGCTGCTTCGTCGATCAGGTCAATGGCCTTGTCGGGAAGGAACCGGTCAGAAATATAGCGTGAAGAGAGTTTCACGGCTGTATCAATAGCAGCGTCGGTAATCCTGACTTTGTGATGGGCCTCATAACAGTCGCGAAGCCCGCGAAGAATCAGTACGGCTTCTTCCTGCGAAGGTTCGCCCACCATAACAGGTTGGAACCTGCGTTCCAGAGCAGCGTCCTTTTCAATATGCTTGCGGTATTCGCTGATTGTCGTAGCACCGATTACCTGCAAGTCGCCGCGCGCCAGAGAGGGCTTGAGGATATTGGCGGCATCTGTAGAGCCTTCGGCAGCACCTGCTCCCACAATCGTATGCAGCTCATCAATAAACAGGATAATGTTTCCTGATTTTTTTACTTCTTCAATGGCCGATTTGATGCGCTCTTCAAAATCGCCCCGGTATTTGGTCCCGGCTACCATACCTGTCAAATCGAGCGCGATCAACCGCTTGCCTTTCAGCAGTTCGGGGACCTCTTCGGTGTGGATTTTTAAAGCCAGCCCTTCTGCTACCGCTGTTTTGCCTACGCCCGGCTCACCGATGAGCACCGGGTTATTTTTGGTGCGTCGGCACAGAATCTGGATGACACGCTCGATTTCTGACTGCCGTCCGATGACAGGGTCGATTTTTCCTTCAGCGGCCATGCGGGTCAGATCGCGGCCAAACTGTTCCAGTGTTTTGGTGCCGTTCTTTTCGCCGGATTCCGCTTTCTTTTCTCCTGCCGGTTCTGTTGTACGGCGCATCCCGCCCAGAACTTCTGTCAGGCCTTTCAGGATATCCCGGGGGCTGGCGCCCAGTGCTGCCAGGAAGCGTACGCCGTATCCTTCTCCTTCTTCCAGAATGGCCAGCAAAAGGTGTTCGGTTCCCACAAAACCGTGCCCCAGCTGCGCTGCCTGTGCAGCTGCAATCTGTAAGATGCGTTTGCTGCGGGGAGTAAAGTCTGCGGGGGTCACTTTGGTGGGGGAACCAACACCAATTTTTTCTTTGACCATGGTTTCCAGTTTTTCCGGGGTAATGCCAAGACGCCGCAGCGCCTCTGCGGCAACGCTGTTGCCAATTTCCAGAATTCCGAGAAGCATGTGCTCGCTTCCCACGTATTCATGTCCCAGTTCACAGGCTTTTTCAATTGCGCGGTTCAATACCGCATTGGCTTTTTCCGTAAATCCGCTGAAACGGTACATCCTTCTTCACTCCTTATTACAAAATTAATGAGTCTTTTCTGTTTATGCGCCAGAGAGTGTTTTTCGCACCAACCCGGCGCGAAGAAGCTCCTGTTCCATGCCCGGGAGTTCTTCCTGTCCGGACGGCAGGCGCAGGGTAGCAGGCTGCCCCAGTACACTGAGCCGATTCAATGTTTCAGGAGCAATCCCCTTGAGAAATCCGCTGGAAACACCCAGACGGACATTGGAAAGCAGCTTCATGAACTCACGGGTGCCCAGCAGCCGTGCAGTCTGTAAAATGCCCAGCGAACGAGCAACCGTATCCTGCGTTTCAATCCGCTGCATCAGCTTTTCGCGGGCACCGCGTTCCTGCCGCAGCAGCTGCATCGAAATGGTCTCCAGGTTAGAGAGCGCTTCTTCTTCGCTTAACCCCAGCGTCACGCGGTTGGAGAGCTGGTACAGGCAGCCGTTTTCCTCTCCGCCTTCTCCCGAAGCACTGCGCAAAGAAAGCCCCAGCTTGGAAAGATTCGAGGCCGTGCGGTTGATAATGCCGCTTTCTTCCAGTGCAGGCAGATGCAGCATCAGAGAAGCGCGCATCCCGGTACCCAAATCTGTGGGGTACTGCGTCAGATATCCCAAGTGTTCGTCAAAAGCAAACGAAAGCCGCTCATTCAGTGCGTCGTCCAGACGGCTGGCGGTTTTCCAGGCCTGCTTTAAAGAGAGGCCTTCCTGTAGAACCTGGATGCGGATGTGGTCTTCTTCGTTGATCATCACAGAAATGCTTTCATCACGCGAGAGGAGAAGAGCCCTTCCCTCTGGATGGGAGATGAATTCAGGGCTGGCCAGGTGCCGCTCTACCAGAGAAACCGCAGCGGTGCGCGAGAGGGAAGCAACCGGGATCCACATGAAAAAACCCGAGAATAAACTATTGGGGCCAATCACCGCTTCGTGGATGGCTTCCAGAACACGCTTTTTCCGGCTGTCGTCCAAGTGGCTGGGGAAGGGGACGCCGCGAAGATTCCGTGCCAAACGCACGCGGGTGCTGATGACAACATCCCCCTCGGCGCCGCTCTTTTCATACCATTTTTTCATTTCATTCATGATGTTTCCCCTCCTTCAGCGCTTTGATTTCGTCACGCAGGACTGCGGCGAGCTCAAAATTCTGTTTTTCTACGGCTTCACGCAGCAGCTTTTGTTTTTCCTCCAAAGGGGAACTCTCTTCCTGCACGACCTGCATAGCAGATTGTGGACGAAGCGTCAGCTGGGCTTTCAGCGGGCTTTTCCCGCGATGGCTGGTATTCCCGTGAATCCGCTGAATCATTGGGGAGAGGCGCTGGCGGAAGGTCTGATAGCACTGGGCACAGCCAACCCGCCCGGTGCGTGCGATCTCGTCAAAGGTGCAGCCGCAGCCCTTGCAGCGCAGTTCCTGCTGTTGTTCCGGCTCCTCTTCCAGAAAACCGCCCAGAAGATTTCCGAGCTGAAGCCCCCAGTCGCCAAAAAAGCCGTTATATCCGAGCTTTCTGGCACAATCACCGCACAGGGCGATTTCAGAAAGTTCCCCGTTTACAATCCGTTTGATATGGGTGGTGGCGGGATTTTTCCCGCAATGCTGGCA
This sequence comes from Candidatus Gallacutalibacter pullistercoris, assembly GCA_018710915.1. Lineage (GTDB taxonomy): Bacteria > Bacillota > Clostridia > Oscillospirales > Acutalibacteraceae > Heritagella_A > Heritagella_A pullistercoris. The sequence goes on along the minus strand of DVIY01000152.1, from coordinate 1,952 downwards.
TATCATATTCCATACCTCCTGATGGTCATTTTCTGTCAAACTATTCCTATCCTATGTGGCGCTGTAGGCTGCCATGAGCAGATTTTTCAGAATCCCGGCCCGCAGCGTGTCCCTTTGTTCCTGCGGCACAGAAGCCAGGGCGCGGTCTGATATCGCTGCTGCCATAAGGTGGGCATCCCGCAGCGAAAGCACTTTGCGTTCCGCCAGGTTCCGCAGGATAACTCCGGCGCTGGCCCCATCCAGTGATTCCCCGATAGAGTTTACCAGATGCATGAGGAGCGTAGGAGCATCCCGCTGGATGCGGGTAATCCTTATATATCCGCCCCCGCCGCGCCGGCTCTCTACCAGATATCCCTGTTCCGGCGTAAACCGGGAGGAGATTACATAACTGATCTGGCTGGGGACACAGCCCATCGTTTCGGCAAGTTCATTCCGGCGGAATTCCGCGCAGCCATGTTCGCTTTCCAACAGGGAGAGGATATAGTTGACAACACTGTCTGTCATCCGCATAAAAATCCCTCCTGTTTGACTTTAATTGACTTTAATTTTAGACCTTTCCTGTCTTTTAGTCAAAAGGCAAAAATTACAAAATTGATTCAAAAAACAGGGATGATGCAAATTATCTGACGCATCATCCCGTTTTTTCGATTTTTCTTCTGTTTTCAAAAGAAATCCCGCTCCCAATGGTGTGGGAGCGGGAAAAGCTGTATTATTCCAGTTCGAAAGCGCCGGTATACAGAGCGTAGTAACGGCCTTTCTGTGCAATCAGGTCATCATGGCTGCCGCGTTCAATAATACGGCCGTGATCCAATACCATAATCACGTCAGAGTTCTGAACGGTAGACAGGCGGTGTGCAATGACAAACACCGTGCGGCCATACATCAGGGCATCCATACCACTCTGTACAATGGCTTCGGTACGGGTATCGATGGAGGAGGTAGCCTCGTCCAAAATCATAACCGGCGGGTCAGCAACTGCGGCACGAGCAATCGAGATCAGCTGGCGCTGGCCCTGAGAAAGCCCGCTGCCGTCGCCTTCCAGTACGGTGTTGTAGCCCTGGGGCAGCATACGGATAAACTTATCTGCATTGGCCAGTTTTGCGGCGGTGATACATTCTTCGTCGGTGGCATCCAGACGGCCATACCGGATGTTTTCCATAACCGTGCCGGTGAACAGGTTGACATCCTGAAGCACGACGCCCAGAGAGCGGCGCAGGTCGTCCTTTTTAATCTTGTTGATATTAATGCCGTCGTAACGGATCTTTCCGTCTGCAATGTCATAGAATCGGTTGATCAGGTTGGTGATGGTTGTTTTACCAGCGCCAGTAGAACCAACGAAGGCGATCTTCTGTCCGGGTTCCGCATACAACGAAATATCATGCAGTACGATCTTATCCGGTACATAACCAAAGTCCACATGGTCAAGAACGACATTGCCTTCCAGCTTGGTATAGGTTACGGTACCATCATGATGCGGGTGCTTCCATGCCCACATGCTGGTGGAGTGATCACATTCGGTCAGTTCACCGTTCTTGTCGTACTTGGCATTGACCAAGGTTACATATCCGTTATCCGCTTCCGGTTCTTCATCCATCAGTTCAAAAATACGGGAGGCACCGGCCAGTGCGGTGATGACAGAGGTCAGCTGCTGGGAAACCTGTGCAATGGGGTTGACAAAGTTGCGGGACAGCGTGAGAAAAGAGGCAATGGTGCCCAATGTCAGTGTACCGGCTCCAGCCAGGCTGAAGTTGGTAATACCGGCGATTGCCATGGCGCCGCCAAGAACTGCCAGCAGCACATACAGGATATAACCGATATTGTTCATGATTGGCATCAGAATGTTGGCATAGATATTGGCAGCAGTAGCGCACTCGCAGAGTTCATCATTTACTTTGTCAAAATCCTCTTTGGCCCTTTCTTCGTGGCAGAAGACTTTTACAACCTTCTGTCCA
>DVIY01000018.1 GCA_018710915.1 Candidatus Gallacutalibacter pullistercoris | reverse complement strand
GCAAATCCGGAATTGGTTAAAACCCGAAGGGGTCTTTTTTGCAGGATACGAAGAAGGAGATCTTGTCTCCCGAACAGAAAACGCGGAAACAACAATAGTAGCACAAGCTCTGCGGCAAAATGACTTTACCTATCAATGGCAGGACATTTCCCGCCAGACATGGGCAATGCTGAACCGTAAAAGGGAAAGCCTAATTCGGCATCAACATGCATTCATGGAAGAACAGCTCATGGATTGGTACGATATGATTTTTGAGCAAACAGCATGTGCCGCATGCAGTTTTGAAGAATTCAATCGATATCATGCTCGATATATTTTTGTCGCCAGAAAAACTTGAGGCAGGCGTATCCTTTTCCTTGCAACTATCCCACAAACATGATACACTGAAAAGGACGCTTTGAGAGAAAGCCGCAGCCAGCGGACGGCTCAAACGCGCAAATCAACACAAGTGCCGCAGCCAGCGGCGCAGGATGGAGGAAACAATATGTTAGCAACCGACAAGACCATGGAAACCATCGTCGCCCTTTGCAAGGGCCGTGGATTTATCTTCCCCGGCTCCGAAATTTACGGAGGCCTCTCCAACAGCTGGGACTACGGCCCTCTGGGTATGGCGTTCAAAGATAACGTAAAGAACGCGTGGAAAAAGAAGTTCATTCAGGAAAGCCCCTATAATGTGGGTCTGGATTCCGCAATCCTCATGAACCCCGAAGTATGGGTAGCTACCGGCCATGTGGGCGGTTTCTCCGACCCGCTGATGGACTGCCGCGACTGTAAGACCCGTCACCGCGCCGACAAGCTCATCGAGGACTTCACCGGCGAATCCGCCGATGGCTGGACAAACGAGCAGATGCAGAGCTTCATTCAGGAGCACGGCATCACCTGCCCCAACTGCGGCAGCAAAAACTTCACTGATATCCGTCAGTTCAACCTGATGTTCAAGACCTTCCAGGGCGTGACCGAGGACGCAAAGAACCAGCTGTATCTCCGTCCCGAGACAGCACAGGGTATCTTTGTCAACTTCCCCGCTATCCAGCGTACCACCCGTAAAAAGGTTCCCTTCGGTGTGTGCCAGGTGGGTAAGAGCTTCCGCAATGAAATCACCCCCGGCAACTTCACCTTCCGTACCCGCGAGTTCGAGCAGATGGAGTGCGAGTTCTTCTGCAAGCCCGGCACTGATCTGGACTGGTTCTATTACTGGAAGGACTTCTGCAAAAACTGGCTGTTGTCTCTGGGTATGAAGGAAGAGAACATGCGCCTGCGTGACCACCGTCCAGAGGAGCTGTCCTTCTACTCCAAGGCTACCACCGATATCGAGTATCTGTTCCCCTTTGGCTGGGGCGAGCTGTGGGGCATTGCCGACCGCACCGATTACGACCTGGGCCGTCATCAGGAGCACTCCGGCAAGGATCTCTCCTACTTCGATCCGGAGACTAACACCCGCTACATCCCCTATGTGGTCGAGCCCTCTCTGGGTGCTGACCGTGTCGCACTGGCTTTCCTGTGCGACGCTTATGACGAGGAAGTCGTGGACGCAGAGAAGAACGACACCCGCGTGGTGCTGCGCCTGCATCCCTATCTGGCTCCCTTCAAGGCTGCCATCCTGCCCCTGTCCAAGAAGCTCAGCGAAAAAGCCCGTGAGGTCTATGCACAGCTGGCCAAGGAGTTTATGGTGGACTTTGACGATGCTGGCTCCATCGGCAAGCGCTATCGCCGTCAGGACGAAATCGGCACCCCCATGTGCATCACCTATGACTTTGACAGCGAGAACGACGGCTGCGTGACCATCCGTGACCGCGATACCATGGCACAGGAGCGCATTTCCATCGACAAGCTGGCCGATTATATCCGCGAGAAGATCGCATTCTAATTTGATTTTTGAGCAGGTGTTTTGCGGAATTTCCGCGGAACACCTGTTTTTATTTTCCACCTTGCAGATCTTTCCTTGCCGTCGTATACTGAGTTTACAAGTGTATAGAAAGGAGCTTTTTCATGCAAAAAATTGAACTTTTTCCCAATCCGGGCAGCAAAGCCCGAATGGTTGGGTATCTCCATCAGACACTCACTGAAATGGAAGAACACCGCACCAAGCGGCCCTGTGTGCTTATCTTCCCCGGCGGCGGATATGAATTCCTGTCCGAGCGCGAAGCAGACCCCGTGGCCTTTTCTTTCTTCCAGAAGGGGTATCAGGTGTTTATTCTCTACTATTCCCTGTGCGAAGATGCGCGGGATATGCAGGTGCTTGTCGATGCATCCTCTGCCATTATGACCATCCGCAATCACAGCGATGAATGGAATGTACGCGAAGACCAGATTGCTGTGTGTGGCTTTTCTGCCGGCGGGCACGCTGCGGCCAGCTTGGGCATTTTGTGGAACCATCCCCGCCTGTTGGAAAAAATCAATACATACGGCGGCAAAAACCGTCCGGATGCCATGATTTTGTGTTACCCGGTAATTACCGCCGGAGAATTTGCCCATCAAGGCTCTTTGAAATGGATTTCCGGCAGCGAACAGGGAACCGAAGAAAATGAATTCTGGGCGCTGGATCGCCATGTAGACAGCACCACTCCTCCGGCTTTTGTGTGGCATACCGTAGAAGATGATTGTGTACCGGTAGAAAACACGCTGTTTTTGCTGAATGCTCTGCGTAAAAACGGTATCTCATTTGAGTGTCACCTGTATCCCCATGGCGGCCATGGAATGTCCATTTGCACCCAAGAAGTAGGTTCTCCAAACCCCCATGCCGGTACATGGGTTCCTCTTTGCCTGCAATGGCTCGAAGAACTCTTCCAATTTGCAGAATAAGCAACGATTTTTAGCAGAAAGCCTGAAAAAAATCGCGTTTCTATCTATCATTTGCTTTACTTCTACCAATAATCATGCTATGCTTATAGTAGCCGTATATATAGAGTAAATTTTGAACGGGACTTGTTTTGAAAACCGTGTGATCGAAAGATTCCGATTTTTTAAACATCCTCTGGCTGGAGGGGACTGTATTGAAAAAAGAAAAAAAGAAAAAGC
>DVIY01000151.1 GCA_018710915.1 Candidatus Gallacutalibacter pullistercoris | reverse complement strand
AACCACTTTTACCCATGTGAGCGTATTCCAAAATGAGGGGCTTACCTGCCTGCTGTTCCCTTTTGAGGATGTCAAGCTGGATATAGGCAAACTCGCCATGTGGCGTCTGCAAACCCATGATACTTTCGGCGGCACCTGGCTGTCCGATTATATCGACAACCGCCTGGGCCATGAACCGGCGCAGGAAGTGCCAGAAAAGCCGGATTGCCCGCTGATCGGCCAGGACGGGAACATTTTCAACCTGGTAGGTATTGCTTCCCGCACTCTGAAAACCCATGGGATGCCCGACCAGGCGAAGGAAATGGCAGACCGGGTATTTTCCTGTGACAGCTATCATAAGGCGCTTTGCATTATAGGGGAATATGTCAATATCACTTCGGCTGACCGGGAGGCCGAGCGGCCTTATTCTATCCGGCAGCAGCTTAAAAATGGTAAAGCCACGGAAACGTCTGCCCCTAAAAAGGCAGCAAAGGAGCCGGAACGATAAGGAGGATGCGAAATGGAACATGTATATGGAGTTTGGGCGGTAAGAAGTGCCGCTTCTATGTTCGGCCATGCGGAAGCATGGTGCAAAGAAGATGGCCGCCCCCTGGAATTTGAATCTCTGGAGGCGGCCCAGGCTTATACCCAGGAATTGAACCGTAAGGCAACGGTCAATGTCCGTTACTTTGTCAAAGAGAAAGAACCGGAACCAAATGCTGTAAGAGTCCCGGCCTCGCAGCCGGATATTGAGACTGTTGGTCCGGTGGACCGTGTGCCGAGAAATGATGTGGCAGAAAAGCATAATGAGATCCCTGGCAGGCAGATGACGCCGGAGGCGGACCCGGTTGTGGAGATCCGTTCTGCCGTTCACAGCAACTATGCCAATATGGTCGCCATGCTTTCCGCTGACAATAAGGTATATCTTGGCCGGGAGGAACGCTATTCCTTTACCCCAGGCCAGCCAGGAAGCTATGACAACCGGGATGGCTCTTTATGTTTTGTGAGCGATATGCCGGAAATGTATTATTTCCTCTATGGGGAAGGTTGGTCGCACTCACAGGAGGAAATGCTGAACCGGGGGCTGACGATGGATCAGTATATGGAATTTGCCCGCCTGCGGGAAGGTGTTCTGCAGCAATTCACCCCGCGTCGGGAAATCCTGTTTGCGGGCAAGCCCTTCCAGACGCCGGAAAACTACCTTCGCAACGCGGAGCTGGACCTGGAGGGCGAAAAAGGCAACTATAACATGATTGATGGCATTGTGAATAACGACCCGCCGATCCGGGCCGACCTTACCGATGGGCAGACCCATGAGGAAGTGAGGGAGCTGGCCCCGGAAACGCTGCCGAATGAGAAGCCTTCGATCATGGAAAAGCTGCGGGCAGACCGCATGGAGCATGAGGCCCGCGGTTTTCAGCCTTCCCCGCCGGAAAGGGGGCTTTAATGCTTGAAGCTGAAATTTGAAAATGTAGATGTGGAACAATGCCTGCGCTCTGTAATGGAGCGGAACACAAAGCATTATCAATCTGATTTTGAATTTGATGTGGGCAGCATGGAGCGTATCGCTCAAACAAAGCACCCGGAGCGTACCCCGCTGTACTGGATGTCCCGCCCTTCCGGTACATGGTGCTTCCGGGAGCGGGATGTTTTTATCCGGGATTCCGATGCGTTCCACACCTGGCAGTTTTACAAAGATACCCGTGATACGATCCTCGCGTACACAGTGGAGATCACCGGCATGGAAGGTGCTGCGATCAAGGGAAATCTCTATACGCAGGATTACAGGGTTATGGCGGAGCATATTGAACGGACCGCCCTCCCCGCTGCGGCGGTGATTGTCCAGTTTGAAGGCCAGAGCGAGCCAATGGAATTTAGTTATGCGTATTACCATGAACATAGGCTGTCCCTGCACGCCCAATTTGGCAAGGCAGAAAAATTCCGGATGGAGCCGGCTGTTCCGGGCCTGCTGCGCGGGATTCTGGCAAGTGAACAGGAATACCGGCATAACTTTATACCCGGCGTGTTTGAAAATCACCTGGATCAAATGATCGCGGCGGAAAAGCGTTCTGTCACTCACTTTCTGAAAGAGGCCGCCGCAAATACTCCGCGCCCGGCTCCTAATAAAAAGACAAAGGAACAGCCCCAGCGATGAAGGCACCGAAAGAAAAACGCAGCGCCCAGCTTCACATTTTGATTTCAGAACAGGAAATGGATAAGATCAGGGAACGCATGGCACAAACCGGTATTACAAATACCTCTGCCTTTATCCGTAAAATGGCGATTGACGGATATGTGATTAACCTGGATCTGTCCGAAGTCCGGGAGCTGACCCGGCTGCTTCGTATCTGCTCCAACAATCTGAACCAGTATGCTCGGAAAGCCCATGAGACCGGCAGTATCTATGCGGTGGATATTGCAGATCTGCAATCCCGCATGGATGGGCTTTGGAAAATTGCAAAAAAGCTGCTGACGGAATTTACAAACATTCCATGAATATTCAAAAAAACGGTTGCTTTTCTGTGTCCCGGAGCGGTAGAATTTTTATAGAAAGAGAAAACCTGTTTTTGCGAAGGGAGGCCATCGTATGGGCGCTGCTTTACTGGCCGTTGGCATAGAATTGTTGATCGGCATTGGAATCGGGCTGATTGTGACGGTGATCGGGCTATTCTTTGGAAACATCATTGTTTTTGACAGCATTGCGTTGGCAATCCTGGCGGGCTTTCTTTCCCACGGGCTTTTAGGCGTTCATCCTGCCCTGGCGGTTGTGAT
>DVIY01000150.1 GCA_018710915.1 Candidatus Gallacutalibacter pullistercoris | reverse complement strand
TTCGGTAAAGAAGTCCTTTTCGGGCGGAATATTCTTTGATTTTGGGAGCGTTTTTAGTAAGGAGGGAGCCAATGGAAGGGATTTTACCAGATTTTCTTGTTTACAAACATACGCTGGACAGGCAGCACCGTTCAAGCTATGACATTCATTGCCACAGTTTCTTTGAGCTGTACTATTTTCTTCGCGGGGATGTGCTGTACCGGGTAGAAGGCCGCCAATATCAGCCGCAGCCGCACAGCCTGCTGCTGATGGCCCCTAATGTGCTGCACGGCATCAAATTTGAAAACGACTGTGAATATGAACGGTATGTGCTGCATTTTACTGAGCAGGCCCTGCCCGCTGAAACACGCTCTTTTCTGCTGGCGCCTTTTTACCGCAAAACAGCACGGAGGGAAATCTATTTTCCGCATGCACAGGAAATACATATGCAGGAATACTTTGAAAACCTTATTGCCTGCGCCCAGCTTCCACCGGAATTCAAAACGGCAGGCGAACATATTGCGCTGCAAAATGTACTTTTGCAGCTGGTGCGCATCAGTACGGGAGAATCGCGGGGTTCTGCCGAAGAATCCCTTTCTCCGGTGATTGTGCGTGTACTGCAATATCTCAACGAACATTTAACAGAACCGGTTCGCCTGGAAGATCTTTCTGCACATTTTTTCATCAGCCGCGACCATTTAAACCGATTGTTCCGCATGGCTACCGGTACCACAATTTTGCAGTATGTCAATCACAAACGCATCTCCTTGGCAAGACAGTATATTCTTTCGGGAGAACCTGCTGCTCAGGCTGCCGTATTATGCGGTTTTCACGACTACTCGGTTTTCTTTCGGACCTATCGCAAAATTCTGGGCTGTTCTCCCTCTGAAGATCGCCAACGTCTTTTTTCCAAAAAGGGGGCAACGCGCCCGCTGAAAAACGAAGCCCTCTCGCGCATGCAGGAAGAAATATACGAAGGCCCGCCGCATGAGGGAGAAATTTTCTCCTTTCCGACGGGAAAGAATCGTTGACTTTCTGCGGAAAAAAAGGTATCATGAAGCACAGAAAAAATAAAAGGAGCGGTGTTCATGCCTATTCCCAGCGATCCGGTTATTCTTCTGAGCTTTGTTAACACCAAGCTGCGCGACTTTCATTCTTCCCTTGATGACCTTTGCAAAACCCTGCAGGTTGACCCGGAAGACGTAACAAGCAAGCTTGCCGGTATCGGCTATGAATATGATGCAAAGCTGAACCGCTTTGTATAAACAGAAAAATCCCCCGGAATGCAGTCCGGGGGATTTTTTTACTTGATTCAAGCCAGTTCCAAGTTGGAATTCAGCACTTCTTCACGGGTAGGAATGGAGACAGCGGCACCCGAACGGGAAATTGCAATAGCGGATGCTTTGGAAGCTTCTGCAACCGCCTCTTCCGGCGTCATGCCGCGCGCAGTACAGGCCAGAAAATATCCGGCAAAGGTATCGCCGGCAGCGGTGGTATCTACGATCTGTGTTTTGTACACTCCATAGCGGAAATTTTTCTCACTGTCACAGTACAGAACTCCCTGGCTGCCCAATGTCAGTACGATTTTCATCTGTGGATATCGCGCCAGCAGGGTATCAGCAATGCATTCGGGTTCTTTTTCTCCTGTAAGGGCTTCTCCTTCAATCTCATTGAGAATCAACCAGGTAATGCAGTTCAAGTTACAGTTCTTCAGGTCATCCCGCACAGGGGAGGGATTTAAGGCAATCTGCATACCCTTTTGGGCTGCTTTTTCAATCAGATAATCAACAAGATTGATCTCATTTTGCAGCACCAGAATTTCTTCACCGGAAAAACTCGACAGTACCTGGTCGATAAAAAGCTCGGTCATCTGCCAGTTAGCGCCGTTGTACAGCAAAATAGAATTTTGCCCGGATTCGGCCTCTACCTGGATAATGGCCTTTCCGGTATACCCATTAATCGTTTCAACAAAAGAAACATCTACCTTCACAGATTTTAACAGCTGAAGCAAAAAATTTCCATCTTTTCCAATTTTCCCGGCATGATAAACTTCAGCTCCAGCCTTTGCCAATGCAACTGATTGGTTCAGCCCTTTCCCTCCTGGGAAAACCTCCATTTCCAGCGAAGAGATAGTTTCTCCTGGCCGGACAAAATGCTCGACTGTATACACGTGGTCGATATTCATCGAACCAAAGTTGAGAATTCTGCGCTGCATGAAATGACAACTCCTTCTTCATTTACGGGTTTTGTGCTGCCCGTTTGACAAAACGTTCCCGATAAATCAGCTTTCCACTCACCCGTTCTGATTGCATCAGTGAAATCGATCCCACTGTCATGGAGACGGGCTTCGCGGAAAAGGCTGGCGGGGCGGGCAAGTCGACGCGCCGGGCCAGTGTAATGTGAGCGCGAAAAGGTTTGCGGTCAAATGGCACCCCCTGCTTCTCCAGCGCATCGCGCAGCTGCCGCACCAATGCTTCCAGCTCTGACGAGCGGCGAATTCCGGCCCACCACAAATCTCCAAAATTCCCTGTACCTGAAAGTGTGAGGGAAAACGGCCGAAAATTAATTGATTCCATCGCCTGCTGTACCTCGCACAGACGGTTGGTCTCTCCGATAAAAGCCAGTGTCAGATGAAGATTTTCGGGGTACGTAAAATTTCCGGAAATACTCTGCTGCTTCAGCTGTGCAATTGAATCAAGCAGGCTGCTCCGGACTTCCGGTGAAAAACGTATGGCAATAAACAACCGCATCCTTCTTTCCTCCCACCCACTTCTTGCATCTATAGTATAGCAGGAATTGAAAACAATACCA
>DVIY01000149.1 GCA_018710915.1 Candidatus Gallacutalibacter pullistercoris | reverse complement strand
GGACAGTATGGTTTCCACCAGCAAATCTGACCCGAACCTTGGAAGCGTATCTTCCGCCCCCCTGCCCCAGACCATTTCACTGGGCCTGTAAATCGCATTCTCCAGGAAAGGGCACTGTATTTACCTCCTTAGTGTGTGTTATCTACTGCTACCATAATCACCTTTCCTTCCTTCTATCTCTCCTCTATCTATTTGGGGGATGCTGAAAGACAGGCAGCCCCTCGTACAGCGCCTCTTTCCATCATTTTATAAACAACAGCCGCAGCCACCTCCACCTGCGGCTGTTGTTTTTAAGTTTATAATCGGGAAAAATCTGAAAATCGGGAACTTTGCAGAAAAAGCGTATAAAATTCCGTGTACTTTGCAGGGACAAAAAGATATGATATAGACAAGCTTACAGGGTGATATTTCCCGGGAAGCAGGCGCTGTAATCTGTATTTGTACCAAAGTCCTCCTTGTGCGTTTACCAGCAGCGCCTCTTCCCATCATTATGAAAACTTTATCAGAAGGAGACAGAAATATGGAGCAGATGCATGACAAAATGAACGAAATCCGCGCTGAAGACGGGCAGCCCATGGATGTGGGAACTGCGGAAACTCAAATTCCCTGCACAGAGTCTGGAATCAGTGAAAATGATAAGCCCATCCAATTGGAGGAGCCCACCGAACCGGAGGAGCCCACCGAACCGGAGGAGCCCACCGAACCGGAAGAACCCACTGAGCCGGAGGAGCCCGCCGAGACAGAAGAGCCTGCCGAGCCGGAGGAGCCAATTGAACCGGCAATACCAGAAGACCGCAATTTTTGCAAAATGGCGCTGTATCGGGATGGGCTGGCCGCCTTTGGGGTCTTCCAGCAGGGAACATCTCACATCAAAAAAAATACGCCGTGCCAGGATTACGGTGCCATCCGGATGCTGAAAAACGGCCCGGTTTCGGTAGCGGCAATTGCTGACGGCGTGGGAAGCTGTGAAATGTCCCATTACGGAAGCATGGCAGCTGTGCAGGCAGCGCTGAAAACAGTATGTGAAAGATTACAGCCGCTGGCAGAAGACCCCTCTTTTGTTTTTGAAAATGATGTCGTGATGAAAGAGGTCATGACACAGGCTTTTGAAGCTGCGGTCGATGCAGTCGAAGAAAAAGCAGACGAGATGGAACGCCTGCCCTATTCCTATCAGTCCACGCTCACACTGGCGATTTATAATGGCAAGACCCTGTACTTCGCCCACGCAGGGGACGATGGAATTGTGGCGCTTTGCCAGGACGGTACCTGCCAGATGGTGACGGTACGCCACAAAGGCGAAGCCGCCAACAGTGTGTTCCCGCTGCAAAGCGGGAACTGGCAGTTTGGAAAAGCTGACCGTGAAGTAGTAGGCTTTGTCATGATGACGGACGGTGTGCTCGACCAGGTGGTTGGCAGTACACTGTATGACAACCGTGTGTATTATCCCTTCTTCCAACCCATTTTTGAAGCAAAAATCAATGGCCTGCACGAAGCACAGGAGTGCGGCAACGAGATCAGCCAGTATCTGCAAAGTCCTGCTTACCGCGAACGTGTAAAGGACGATATCACGCTGGTTGCGGTACTGAATCAGAATACCATCCATAACAGCCGGAAACCCGTGTGGGATGCCAATAAGTGGGAAGAACAGACACAGGAAGTCAACCGCAAAGTAAATGAAAAACTGTACCCCGACGAAAATAAACCCCAGAAACCGGCGTCCCCTGTGAAACCGGAGGCACCGCGTCCCGTAAAGAAAGTACCGGTATCGCAAAAGCTGTATGACAACCGGCGGACAGAGCCTGTAAGGGACTATTCTCAAAAGCCCGATGACCAGCAGCTTTCGGGGAAATTCCCCGCATATCTGTATGAAAGCGGAAGGATTAAATCGGTTGTCAAAGTTTACCGCGAAAAAACCACCCGCGACGGCCGGATTCAGCAGTTCTTTGTCGATGCCAAAGAACGCCTGGCACAGCCTACCGATGAAATCCTCGACATCCTGTTTGGGGAAAAAAAGAAATGAGTACAAGTCAAATGCTCCGGATATTCGATGGAGCAGACGGCAAAACGGGGCTCTTTGCGGCAGAGCCCCAATAGATTGAACGCCGTCCCCGCGCAGAGTCGTTCTGAGGAGGGCGGCTCTGTGGCCGGGGGGGCTGCGCCATGTCTGGAAGATTTTGTGTGGCAGCCGGTACGGCAGGGAGTATGAACCATGAATCAACTTTATAAATACCTTGAAAACGGCGAAAAAGTTATTTTGAGCAGCCAGATTGCCCAGGGCGGAGAAGGTGCCGTGTACCGTACGGCGCTTCCCGCGGGGATGGCTGTGAAACTGTATCATGAAAGCCGCAAAGACAGAGAGAAAAAGCTGCGCGCCCTTTTGCGAAAGCACCTTTCCGATACGCTGGAAGGCTGCCTGATTGCCGCTGTACCCAAAGAGCTGGTCTATGATGAATCGGGGGATTTTGCAGGCTACCTTATGCCGATGATTTCCAGCCGGATTGACTTGAACGATTTTCGGCAGGAAGAGCTGCGTAAAACCTATTTCCCCGGTTCTGACTGGCGCGATCTGCTGACGCTGTCGTATAATCTGGCAGAATGTGTGGATCATATGCATCAATCCGGGATTGTGCTGGGGGATGTAAACCCGCGCAACTTCCTTGTCCGCAGCGACCTGACTCTGTGCCTGGTGGATGTGGATTCGTGCTGCGTGTCTGACCCCGATACGGGAGAATACTTTCCGTGTACGGTGGGCATGAGCAGCCTGCTTGCGCCAGAGCTTCAGGGAATCAATCTTGCAGACGGCGCCCCGTTTACACAGGCGTCGGACTGTTTTTCGCTGGCAGTGCTGATTTTCCTGCTGCTGATGGGATGCCACCCGTTTTTGTGCGCCAAAGAAACACCCGCGGCAGAAGAAATCTCTGCAGGGATGGAAATCATGCAGGGGAACAGCGCCTATTTCCGGCAGATAGAAAACCGGCGTATCCCGTCATATGCGCCTTCGCTGGAAATTTTAACCCCACGCGTGCGCGAACTGTTTGCGCGTACTTTTGCCTATACAGGCGAAGATTTGCCCGACCAAATTGGAAACCGCCCCACCGCACGGGAATGGATGGACGCCCTGCTGCATATGGCGATGCAGCCATATAAAAAGTGCGCGGAAAACCCCGCGCACTGTTACCTCGACACATTGCCGGAATGTCCATTCTGTAAAGTAGAGAAACGGTCAGAGCCAATAGGCAGGCTGGAAAATGCATCGGTGCTGCCCCTGTTCCCTATCAGCTTTTCGACACAGCGTTTTTCGAGCTCTTTGTAAATCGGGATAAAGGAAGGAACAGGCTATGATGCAGTATCAGTCCGTCATTTATTACCGCGGCCGCCTTTCGCAGAGCGGGCAGCTGGCCTATGATTCCCTGATGCAGCAGTGGATGAAAATGGGGCAGCAGATTCGTCTGGCAGACCGCAATGCGCCCATGAAGGAAATGGCGCAGTTTATCCTGCTGGATTATCCCATGATATTTTATGTGGATTACTACCACATGGAGTATACAGTCAGCAGCGCGGGAATCTGTATGGGTGGGCGGTACCTGTATTCGCGCGAAGAAGCACAGCGGCTGTTTAAAATGTGCGAAGACTGGGGACGCTCTGTCATAAACAGGATTCCGGGCTGGTGGGATAAACAGCGCAAGGCACAGTGGATTCAGGAATATCTGGCTGACCTGGTAGAATATGATAAATCCAGCCGGAATGCGTATAATCTGGTGGGCGTCGTACAGGACCAGCGCGCAGTGTGCGAGGGCATTTCGAAGGCGTATAAATACCTCTGCGACCTGGCGGGGCTGACCTGTATCGTGGCTATCGGTACGCTGGAAGGGCAGCCCCATGCCTGGAACAAGCTGTGGCTTGATGGGCGCGAGGGCTTTGTGGATGCAACCGCGGCGCTGAACCGGCGCCATGGGGCCCGGCAGCTCTTTCTGACCCCCGGTGACTTGCAGAAGCACTACCAATGGGATAAAAAGCTTTTTTAAAAACAGAAGCTCAACAGTTCCGCAGTGCTGAAAATAATTTGTGCATATCCTTCCACCTTTTGCAGATACTACCAGAGAAATGATTCTGCAATAAACGGAGGCATAAAATATGAAAGCAACTGGAATTGTCAGACGCATCGACGACCTGGGCCGTGTGGTAATCCCAAAAGAAATCCGCCGGACGCTGCGCATCCGCGAGGGCGACCCGCTGGAAATTTACACCGATACCCAGGGCGGCGTGGTGTTCCGCAAGTATTCCCCCATGGGCGAATTGGCTTCTGTCGCCGGGAAATGCGCCGAAGCGCTGCACAAAACCGCCGGGGCGCCGGCCGTGGTGTGCGACAGCGACCATGTGGTTGCGGCTGCGGGGATTTCCCGGCGCGAGGTGCTGGAACGCCGCGTTTCGGCAGACATGGAGCAGTATCTGCAAAACCGCCGGAATTTCGCCTGGGAGCGCAGCGGACGGCGGCTGATCCCGCTGGAAGGCGTACAGCGCTCCGCTTCGGTGATGTACCCCATACTGGCCTGCGGCGATGTACTGGGCGCAGTGGCGCTGCTGGATGAAGAGGGCGAATCCCGCGAGCCGGGCGAGACCCGTACCAAGCTGGTGCAGGCCATGGCAGCCTTCCTCGGCAGCCAGATGGAAGAGGTATAACGGGAGAAAAGCTGGCTTTTTTCAGGAGAAATGCCCCTTTTTTGGCGGTTTGCACTCTTGCAATGGCAGTACCTTTGTGATAAAATAATAAAAAGTATAGGATGAGGATAAAAGAGTGGGGCGACCCGCTCTTTTGTTTGTATTACGAGGTGAATGAACGTGGCAGGAAGCAAACCATCAAAAAACAGGCGTCCCGGCAATACCGCCGCCGCTGTTTGGAAGCTGGCGCAGCCTATCGCAGAGAGCCTTGGTCTGACGGTCTGGGATGTCCGGTTCGTTAAGGAAGGCGCGCTGTGGTATCTGCGCATCTTTATTGATAAGCCCGAGGGCGTAGGTATCGAAGACTGCGAGGCGATGAGCCGTGCAGTGAATGGTCCGCTGGATGAGCTGGACCCCATCGAGCAGAGCTACTGCCTCGAGGTCAGTTCTCCCGGCATCAACCGCGAGCTGACCCGCCCCGAGCATTTTGAAGCTTTTCTGGACTGCTTTGTTATCGCAAAGCTCATCCGTCCGCTGGAGGACGGGAGCCGCGAGGTGGGCGGAATTCTGCGCAGCCGCAATGAAGACGGCAGCGTGCTGCTCCAGACAGGCGAAGAAGAAACTGAAACCATGACCATCGCCGCAAAAGACCTGGTGTCTGTGCGCGTGATGGAGGATGACTTTTTGGAGGATGAGTAAGAATGGCCAACGAAGTATTTGAAGCGCTGCATCTGCTGGAAAAGGAAAGAGGAATCCCGGTGGACTTTATGCTGGATAAAATCCGCAAGGCCATCATTACCGCCTGCAAAAACAGCTATGGCAACGAGAATGTCATCATAAAAATGGATGAAACCACTGGGAAATTTGAAGTCTACCTGAAAAAGACGGTAGTAGAAGAAGTCATGGACCCCGGCAACGAGGTTTCTCTGGAAAAGGGTCGCAAGATTTCCCCGACGGTTGAAGCCGGCGACTCGGTAGGCGTACGTCTGGATACCAAACAGTTCGGCCGCATTGCCGCCCAGACCGCCCGCAATATCATCCGCCAGGGGATTCGCGACGGGGAGCGCGGACAGATGATGCAGGAATTCCAGAGCAAGCACCAGGAGCTGGTCAGCGCACTGGTCGAGCGCATTGACCCCCGCACCCATGCCGCTACCCTGCGTATCGGCAAGGCAGAAGCTGTTTTGCCCTTTAACGAGCAGGTGGGCGACGAAAACCTGAAAGAGGGCGACCATATCAAGGTGTATGTGGTGGACGTGAAAGAGACCGAGAAGGGCCCGCGTGCAATCATCTCCCGTACCCACCCCGACCTGGTCAAGCGCCTGTTTGAAACCGAAGTGCCCGAGATTTATGACGGCACCGTAGAGATTAAGGCGGTTTCCCGCGAGGCGGGTTCCCGTACCAAGCTGGCGGTTATCAGCCATAACCCGGATGTAGACGCAGTCGGCGCCTGCATCGGCGCCCGCGGCGCCCGTGTGAGCAATGTTGTCAGCGAGCTGGGCGGCGAGAAAATCGATATTGTGGAGTACAGCGACGACCCCGAAAAGTTTATCGCCTCTGCCCTCTCCCCCGCCGAGGTGCTCTCTGTAGAGCCTGCCGAAGATGGCTCCCATGCATGCCGTGTAACAGTGCCGGACGGCCAGCTTTCCCTGGCAATCGGCAATAAGGGACAGAACGCCCGTCTGGCTGCCCGCCTGACCGGCTGGAAAATCGACATCAAGCCCGAAAGCGGTTTCTACGGCGAGGATGAACCGGCCGAAGAAGCTGAAAAAGAAAACGACTGACCTGTAAATCAGGGAAATGAATACCGGCCGGGATAACAGGCCGAAGTAAAAGGAGGATGCTTATGCGGCAGAAGCGCGTTCCCATGCGCATGTGTACAGGATGCGGAGAGATGAAGCCCAAACGGGAGTTGGTGCGGGTGGTAAAAGCCCCGGATCAAAAAGATGAAAACGGCAATGTAATACAGGCCGGAGAGATTTCTCTGGATCTCAGCGGACGCAAGCCGGGAAGGGGCGCTTATGTCTGCAAAAGCGTGGAATGTCTGAAAGCAGCGCGCAAGGCGCGCCGGTTTGAAAGGGCATTTTCCTGCAAAATCCCGGACGAAGTCTATGACCGCATGGAGGAGGAGATTCAACCGTGAACATGAATCGGCTGCTCTCTCTTTTGGGTATTGCACGCCGTGCAGGAAAAATTTCCTGGGGGCGTGATGCCGTGGAGGAATCCCTCCACAAAAGGAAGGCTCATCTGGTCCTGGTGGCGGAGGATATCTCTCCCAAAACCACCGCGGGAGTACGGTTTTCCGCGGAACGGGTCGGAACAGACGTCCTTATCATCCATGAGACCATAGAGAGCGTCAGCCAGGCAATCGGAAAACGGGCCGGAATCGTGGCCGTTTTGGACGAGGGCTTTGCCGCAAAGCTGGCCGCCCTTGCACAGGCAGATGACGCAGAGAAAGGTAGGGAAACCGTATGATGATGAAATATCGGGTTCACGAGGTCGCAAAAGACCTGAACGTACCGAATAAATTTGTAATTGACCTGTTGCAGAAGTACTGCAACGAAACCAAAAAGCACATGACCGCCCTCACCGAAGAGGAGCTGAACCTGGTGCTGGAAAGCTTTACCCAGTCCCATAAGATGGAGAATCTGGACGCTTATTTTGCCGATAACAAGCAGGATGCCAAAGAGCCCGAGACTGCCAGGAAGCAGGAAGAGCCCAAAAAGCAGCCCCAGCAGAATGCGGGCGCCAGCAATGCAGGCAGCCGCAAGCCTGCCCGCGGCAACAACGGCCAGAATCAGAAGCAGAAGGAAAACCGCACCGATAACCGCGCAGCAGCGGGCGGCGCAAACCGCGGCCAGAAAAACCAGCAGCCGAAACCGCAGCAGCAGGCCAAGCAGCCCGAAAAGCAGCAGCCTGCCCGCGTCCAGCAGAGCACTCCGGTGCAGGATTCTTCCAACACCGTGCAGAAGCCCGCAGGCCGTCTGGTAGATACCCGCGCTTCGAACGTGGATATCGAGCGTTATAACGAGAAGTATGACCGCCTGGCCTCTGAAAAGGTGCGCACCGATAACACTGTGCAGAAGCAGAAGATTACCCAGAAGAGCCAGCGCCGCGGCAAGCCGCGTACCTCCCGCAAGGAGACCGAGGCCGAGCGTCTGCGCCGTATTGCACTGGAGCGTAAGACGAAGCCCATCACGGTGCAGATTCCCGATGAAATCACCGTAGGCGAGCTGGCTGTGCGCCTGAAGGCTACCGCTGCCGAAGTCATCAAAAAGCTGATGATGATGGGCACCATGGCAACCGTTAATGACGTGATTGACTTTGATACCGCCAGCCTAGTAGCTATGGAATTCCACGCCAAGATTGAGAAGGAAGTCGTTGTCACCATCGAAGAGCGCATCATCGACGACAGCGAAGATGATGATACCAACCTGGTTCCCCGTGCCCCCGTTGTGGTGGTTATGGGCCACGTTGACCACGGCAAAACCAGCCTGCTGGATGCCATCCGTCATGCAAACGTAACCGCCAGCGAGGCCGGCGGCATTACCCAGCATATCGGTGCATACCGCGTGAAGATTGACGGCCGCGACATCACCTTCCTGGATACCCCCGGCCACGCCGCTTTTACCACCATGCGTGCCCGCGGCGCACAGGTAACCGATATCGCCGTGCTGGTGGTGGCTGCCGATGACGGCATCATGCCCCAGACCGTAGAGGCTATCAACCACGCCAAGGCCGCAGGCGTTTCCATTATTGTTGCCATCAACAAGATGGATAAACCCGCTGCCAACCCCGACCATGTCAAGCAGCAGCTGACTGAATATGAGCTGGTTCCCGAAGAGTGGGGCGGCGATACGCCCTGCATCCCGGTTTCCGCTAAAAATAAACAGGGCATTGATGACCTGCTGGAAATGATCCTGCTGGTCGCCGACATGAAGGAACTGAAAGCCAACCCCGACCGCGCTGCCAAGGGCACCGTGGTGGAGGCTCGTCTGGACAAGGGCCGCGGACCCATCGCTACTGTGCTGGTGCAGAACGGCACCCTGCATACCGGTGATGTGATTGTTGCCGGTACCACCGTGGGCCGTGTGCGCGCTATGACCGACGACAAGGGTCGCAAGGTCAACGAGGCCGGCCCGTCTGTCCCTGTGGAGATTACCGGCCTGAACGACGTTCCCACCGGCGGCGACATCCTGAATGCCGTTTCCGATGAACGTCTGGCCCGTGAGCTGGTGGAACAGCGTATCACCGAGCAGAAGGAAGAAGCCTTCAACGCACAGACCAAGGTGACGCTGGATAACCTGTTTGACCAGATGCAGCAGGGCGAGATGAAGGAACTGAAGGTCATCGTCAAGGCTGACGTGCAGGGTTCTGTAGAGGCTGTGCGCCAGTCTCTGGAAAAGCTGACCAATGAGGAAGTGCGCGTGCATGTCATTCATGGCGCGGTAGGCGCCGTCAACGAGAACGACGTGATGCTGGCCAATGCTTCTAACGCCATTATTGTGGGCTTTAACGTGCGTCCCGACCCGGTTGCAGAAGAGAACGCCAAGCGCGACGGCGTGGATATGCGCCTGTACCGCGTGATTTATGACTGCATCGAGGAAATCGAGTCTGCTATGAAGGGTATGCTGGCGCCCAAATTCCGCGAGGTTGCCCTGGGCAAGGCCGAGTGCCGCGAAACCTACAAGATTTCCAATGTGGGCATCGTTATCGGCGGCCATGTCATCAGCGGCAAGATTACCCGCAGCGCCCAGGTGCGCGTGGTGCGCGACGGTATTATTATTGCCGATGATAAAATTGCATCCCTGCGCCGCTTTAAGGATGACGTGAAGGAAGTTGCCGACGGTTACGACTGCGGTATCTGCCTGGAGCGTTTCTCCGACATCAAGGAAGGGGATATTCTGGAAGCCTATATGATGGAGGAATATCGTCCCGAATAAGGAACGTGTTTTCGGGGAGCCTTTCCTTTGCGGGAGGCTCCCTGTTTGCTTTTGAAAGGATGTCCGCTATGAAAAAACGCGTAAATGACTGGCTCAATATCATTATGGGCGCTGTATTCGGCGTTTTTCTGGGCTATGGAATTTTTGCATATTGGGACTACAGCTGTCATCCGGAACAGTATGCTTTTTACTCTGCGCCATGGTACACCGGCATTCTGCTGTATGGGGCGATTGCTGCTGGGATTTTGTTGATTCTGGCAGTGATAAAATGGTTCCTGAAAAAAAGATGAAATGTACCCGCATATAAAACTCACGCAGACAACCGGCCATCAATAGCCTTCCTCTTTGAGGGAGGTGGCACGGCACAGCCGTGACGGAGGGAGTTGTATGCGCCCGGAAATGCAGGAGGAGCTTTTATGAAAAAATGGCTGATTGGCGGTGCCGCTGCAATCGTCTGTATTGTGGCAGCCTGCATAGGTATCGTGGTGTATACATTTTCTCAAATTCCCCAAAACACGCCGTCCATAGGGATTATTGGCGGGGCGGATGGCCCCACGGTTAGCTTTATTGTGTGGAACTCAGGGCTGAACGGGGTATTGCTGGCCGGCGGTGCGCTGATTCTGCTGATTATCCTGCTGGTTGCCGGCGTGGCAATCTATAAAAGCCGCAAGAAGTCCTGATGGAGGGGAGATGTATGGCTGTCACGTATCTGCTGATTGTACTTTTCATGGCTGTGCTGGGAATCATATTCCTGCACGGGAAAGGCGCCATGCTCATTGCAGGATATAACACTGCTTCGCCGGAGGAACGGGCCAAAATGGACGAAAAACAGCTCTGCCGCTTTATGGGGAAATTCTGTTTTGCCATGGCAGGAGGCTGGCTGATTGCCGCAGTGGGTGTTTGGCTCAAACAGGACATCCTGCATATGGGGGGAATCGTCCTGTTTTGCATTGTTATCATTGCCGGGCTGATTTATGCCAACACCGGAAACCGGTTTAAAAAATAAAGCTGATAAATTTTATGATTGATTGAATAGAACGGAGGAAGTTTATGCCCAGTCATCGTATGGGAAGAACCACAGAAGACATCCGCCGGGAGCTTTCGGCCATCCTGCGGGAAGTTAAAGACCCCCGTGTGCAGGGGAATGGAATGATCAGCATCGTGCGGGTAGAGGTTACAAGCGACCTTTCCTATTGCACCGTGTATATCAGCTCGATGGCAGGAATGGAGCATGCCCAGAATGCCGTCAAGGGCCTCAAGAGTGCCGCGGGCTTTATCCGCCGGGAGCTGGGCCATCAGCTCAAGCTGCGCCATGTGCCCGAGCTGATTTTCAAGGCCACCGACTCCATCGAGTACAGCGCCAATATCTCCAAAATCCTCAATGACCTGAAGGAGTGATTCCGATGGATATTACCCTGCATACCGCCGCCCAGCGGCTGCTGGACGCGGACCATATCCTGATTTTGAGCCACCGCTCCCCTGACGGCGATACCCTTGGCTGTGCCTCTGCTTTGCTGCGGGGGCTCCATTCCCTGGGGAAAAAAGCCCGGTTCCTGTGCAGCGACCCGGTGCCGAAAAAGTTTGCATTCCTCTTTGAGGGCGTGGAGGAGCAGGATTTTGAGCCGGAATTTGTCGTGAGCGTGGATATCGCCGACCGCCAGCTGTTCGGAAAGAATCTGGAAGGCTATACGGAAAAGGTGGATTTGTGCCTGGACCACCACGGCACCAACGGCGATTTTGCAAAAGAGCGCTATGTGGAGCCCAAAGCGGCCGCAGCTTGTGAAGTGCTGTTCCTGCTGCTGAAAGAAATGCAGGTGGCTATTTCCCCGGAAATCGCGGACTGCCTGTTTACCGGCATTTCCACCGATACGGGCTGCTTCCGTTTCGGCAATGTCACGCCCCGTACCCACCGTATGGGCGCAGAGCTGATGGAGCTGGGCGCTCATGCTGCCGAGATTAACCGTGAAATGTTTGATACCAAGAGCCGTGCCCGTCTGGAAGTGGAAAAGTATGTGCTTCAAACCATGACCTTCCATTTTGACGGAAAGTGCGCAGTGCTGTGCCTGCCGGCTTCCCTGGTGGAGGAGCTGTCTGTGGAAGAAGGAGATCTGGACGGCATTGCGTCCATGTCCCGTCAGGTGGAGGGCGTGATGGCCGGCGTGACCATCCGCGAAAAGGAAGACGGCATGCTGAAAGTCTCCCTGCGCACCAACCCGCCGGTGGATGCGGCGGAAATCTGCGCGGAATTTGGCGGCGGCGGGCACGCAGCAGCCGCAGGATGCAGCTTTACCGGCAAGAGCTTTGACGAAGTGAAAGCGCTGCTGCTGGAGGCCATCGGCAAGCAGATGAAGAGGTGCGGCCTGTGACCGGTGTGCTGATTCTGGATAAACCCGCCGGTTTCACCTCTTTTGACGCGGTGGCGGTGTGCCGCCGCCTGTGCCATGAGCGGAAAATCGGCCATACCGGTACGCTGGACCCTATGGCCACCGGGGTGCTGCCCCTTCTGCTGGGAAAAGCCACCCGCGCCGCCTCTCTGCTGGAAGATACCGACAAAGAGTATGAGGCCGGGTTCCGGCTGGGGGTTGCCACCGATACCGAGGACAGCACCGGCAAGGTGCTGGAAACCAGCGGCACGCCTGTTTCCCGCGAAGTGCTGGAAAGCCTTCTTCCCCGTTTCCGCGGGGAAATCATGCAGGTGCCGCCCATGTATTCGGCGGTTTCCAAAGACGGAAAGCGGCTGTATGAGCTGGCCAGAAAGGGCATCGAAGTGGAACGCGACGCGCGCCCGGTGACCATTTTCAAGCTGGAACTCATCGAGTATCACGAAGAAACCCGCGAAGGGAAACTGACGGTTTCCTGCTCCAAAGGGACCTATATCCGCACGCTGATTGCCGATTTGGCAAAAGCGGCGGGCTCGCTGGGTGTGATGACCGCGCTGCGCCGCACAAAAGCCTGCGGCTTCACGCTGGCGGACGCCGTCACGCTGGACGAAGCGAAAGCCCTCTCGGAAGCCGGGACGCTGGAAGAAAAACTGCGCCCGGTGGAGGGCCTGTTTGCCCATCTGCCGGCCGTCACCGTTTCCGGCGCACAGGCCACCCGGTTTGGCAACGGCGGGCAGCTTGATTTAAACCGGGTTGGGGCTTTCCGCAGGAAGAAACCCGAAGCCGGTCTGGTATTCCGGGTAAAGACGGAAGACGGCGCATTTTTGGGGCTTGGAAAAACGGAGCCGGAGCAGCTGGCTATTTACAAGCTCTTTTGAAGTAAGAGGAACGAAAGGAACTGTACATGAAAGACTATCCTTATTTTCATATTCATGACGGAATCCGCCGCGCGGCGGAGCAGACCATGCAGGAAATTGCCCCTGCCATGGCCCGCATTGAAGAAATGCAGAACTACAACCAGCAGAAAATGCTGGCTGCCTTTATCGAAGCCGGTGTCAGCGAGAGCCATTTTGTCTCTTCCACCGGGTACGGCTACGGCGACCGCGGCCGCGACGCGCTGGATCAGGTGTATGCTACCGCGCTGGGCGCAGAGGATGCACTGGTGCGGCACAACTTTGTGAGCGGCACCCACGCCCTCACCGTGGCGCTGTTTGGCGTGCTTCGTCCGGGCGATGTGATGCTCAGCGTCACCGGGATGCCCTATGACACGCTGCGCGGCGTCATCGGCCTGACCGGCGACGGCAACGGTTCTTTGAAAGAATTCGGCATCGAATACCGCCAGATTGACCTGTGCGATGACGGCACGCCGGATTACGAAGCCATGGAGCGCGAAATCAACCCCGGCATCCGGATGGTCTATGTGCAGCGTTCCCGCGGATACAGCCTGCGCCCCTCCCTGTTTGTCGAGGACATTGAGCGCATCGCCGCCATTGCCAAGAAGAAGGCTCCGGGCTGCATCGTGATGGTGGACAACTGCTACGGTGAATTCGTGCAGGCCGACGAGCCGGTCTCGCATGGTGCAGACCTGATGGCAGGCTCGCTCATCAAGAACCCCGGCGGCGGAATTGCCCCCACCGGCGGTTATATCGCAGGCCGCCGCGACCTGGTCGAGAGCTGCTCTTACCGCCTGACCACCCCCGGCCTGGGCAAAGAGGTGGGCTGTACGCTGGGCAATAACCGCGAGCTGTTCATGGGCGCGTTCCATGCCCCGCATGTAACCGGCGAGGCGCTGAAAACAGCGGCCTTTACTGCTGGCCTGTTCAGCCGGCTGGGCTATGACGTAACGCCTAAGCCCGACGAAGTGCGCGCAGATATCATTCAGGCTGTGCTGCTGCGTACCGAAGAGGCGCTGGTGGCATTCTGCCAGGGTATGCAGAAGGGCGCACCGGTAGATTCCTTTGTGGTGCCGGAGCCGTGGGACATGCCCGGCTATGACTGTCAGGTTATCATGGCAGCCGGTGCATTTACGCTGGGCGCCTCTATTGAGCTGTCTGCTGATGCTCCGCTGCGTGAACCGTATGCTGCCTGGATGCAGGGCGGCTTGAACTTCCACAGCGGCCGTTTGGGCGCAATGCTGGCGGCACAGTCTATGCTGGATAAAGGCGTACTTTCGCTGTAATCAAAATTTTAAACACTCCCCCGGTCTGTATCAGCAGGCTGGGGGAGTTTTCATTTTTTAGTGCCTTTAGGCAGTTGAGCAGAGCGAAACAGACAACCACCCGCTATGCGGGTGGGGAAAAAAGGTTATACAAAAAAACTCACCGATCAGTTACAATAAAGGTGTTCAGGCCTATTGCAAAAGAAA
>DVIY01000148.1 GCA_018710915.1 Candidatus Gallacutalibacter pullistercoris | reverse complement strand
AAAAGTCTCATAATACCATGACAGCCAGTTGGGGCAGTGTGGGGGAACTGTGGGGAAGCTATGTTTCTACCATCCATATCCGCCCGCAGCGTTATACGCTGGAATTTATTGAAAAGCAGGATTTTTATTCTGTCTGCTTTTTTGAGGAAGAGTATCGCAATGCGCTTACAATCTGCGGAAAAATCTCGGGACGTGACTGCGATAAAGATAAAGAAGCCGGTCTGACGCCTGTTTTTGATCAGGCCGCCCCGTATTATCAGGAGGCAAAGCTGGTATTTATCTGCCGCAAACTGTATAAGCAGGATATGAAAGAAGAGTGCTTCCTGGACCGGCGTATCCTTGATAAGCAATATGCCGCGGGAGATTTGCACCGCACCTTTATTGGAGAAATTGTAAAGGTGTTGGAAAAAGACTGAATCCTATACAGGATTGAATAGCTAGAAGAGCCTGATGTCTGTAAGTAAGCAGACATCAGGCTCTTTTTTTGCGGGAAATAAAATAAAGACACCATTCTAAAATCGGCAAACCCTTTTGATATTTACAATACGATATAATACAATCACAGAATTGTGCCCAGTTTTCAAGGTACAAGGGAATAAATTTAAGAAGGATGCACGAACATCAGCGCTTTTATTGATACTGTAGGAGCGCAGAAGGGAGATTTGTCATGGAACAATTGTGCTACTTGAATCAACAGGGGGATTTTGTCCTCCACCATGCTGAAAGAACGCCGTGGGTGTATCTTCCGCTGGTAAATGAGGGAGGAATGATGTCCAGCATCACGCCTCTCCTTTCGGGCGACAGCAAGACCAGCCAGAATACATTTTTGCTCCCGCCGGCTGGGGAGTCTACGCTGCGCGACCCGGTAAGAAATTTCTGGGTAATGGTAGAGGGAAAGAAACCCTGGTCCGCTGCAGGCCAGAGTGCTGCCCAGATTGCTGCACAGGAAGAATGCACACTGTATGGCGGCTTGCTATGGCAATCGGTGCGCCGAAAGCAGGAAGAGACCGGATTGGAATCGGAGGTCATCAATTTTGTTCCGGCAGGAGAAAAACGTGCAGAAATCATGCAGGTAATCCTTACAAATACCTCTTCCGAGTCCATTAGCCTGCGTGGTGCAACGGCTGTCACGATTTATGGACGTTCTGCTGATAATATCCGAGATCACCGCCATGTAACCAGCCTGCTGCATCGCGCTGTGATGCAGGAATATGGACTGGACGTCACCCCTACCATGACATTTGATGAGCGTGGGCATAAACCGGGCACGGTTACCTATCGGGTATGGGCAGCGCAGGATAACGGTACCGCACCTGAATATGCCGTGCCCATGACAGAAGATTTTCTGGGTGGCGGAAATGCTTTCTGGCCGGATGCAGTGGTTGCCCCTGAAATAGTAGAAGAAAAAATTACCCGTGGGCAGACAGCTCAGGGCGGTGAACTGACCGCAGCACTGTTCTTCCCCGAAATAGAGCTGGCTCCGGGAGCATGCACATATTTCCAGATAGTCATGACGATTGATGACGACCCCACCCCCTGGCTGCTTCCGGATGCAGTGGCAAATGCTCTGGCACAGACAAGGGCTTTCTGGCAGGAAAAGGCTGACGGCGGTGTCTGGTGCGGAAACCAGGATTTCACTTCCTGGATGCGCTGGGTTTCTGTACAGCCGGTACTGCGCCGTATTTGCGGGTGCAGCTTCCTTCCTCACCACGACTATGGCCGTGGCGGCCGTGGCTGGCGCGACTTGTGGCAGGACAGCCTGGCATTAATCCTTTCCGAACCGGAAACGATTCGACAGAGCCTGCTGTGCCATTTCGCAGGCGTGCGTCCTGATGGCACCAACGCTACGATTATCGGTACCCGTCCTGGTGAATTCAAAGCAGACCGCAACGGGATTCCGCGTGTTTGGATGGATCATGGTTTTTGGCCGCTGGTAACAACTGACCTGTATTTGAATGAAAGCGGGGATTTTGACTTCCTGATGGAAGAGCAGCCTTATTTCCGCGATGAATTTGCTTTCCGTGGCGAGTGGCCCCGTCCGCAGGGTGAAAGCGCTGACTGTAAGGGAAGTGTACTGGAGCATTTGCTGGTGCAGAATGTTACAGCTTTCTTCGATGCAGGAGAGCATGGGCATATCCGGCTGCGCGGTGCAGACTGGAATGATGGCCTTGATATGGGTACCCATCGCGGTGAAAGCGTGGCATTTACCGCTGCTTATGCCGGCAATCTGGAGCTTTTGGCAGAACTGGCGGAGCGTATGGAAGGGAAATCCCTGTGCCTGGCCAAACCGTTGGTACAGCTGATGCGTTCTGACGCATGTGAATACAGCAACCCTGCTGCCAGAATCGCTGCTTTGCAGCAGTATTGCCAGGAAAGCTGTGCAGGCTGGGAAAAAACAGAAATTCCCGCAGAAGAAGCAGCTTCGTTGCTGCGTGGCATGGGTTGCTGGCTGCGTGAACATATCCGCACCTGTGAATGGGTTGGAGATGGCACTGATCAGCACTGGTTTAACAGCTATTATGATGATAACGGACGTGCAGTAGAAGGTGTACAAGGTGGTTCTGTACGCATGATGCTGACCGGCCAGGTATTTACCCTGATGTCCGGTACGGCCAGTGATGCACAGGTAGAGCGCATCATCCGTGCGGCAGACTGGTATCTGTACGATCCTAACCGCGGCGGATACTTTCTCAACACAGATTTTGGCGAGGTAAAAATGGATATGGGCCGTATGTTTGGTTTTGCATATGGCTCAAAGGAAAATGGAGCAGTATTCTGTCATATGGCAGTCATGTACGCCTATGCGTTGTATCTGCGCGGTTATGCCAAAGAAGGCTGGAAGGTTCTCTCTCAGCTGTACCTGCAGAGCTCAGCGTTCCATCGCAGTGGAATCCTGCCCGGAGTGCCGGAATATTTCGACCTGAAGGGGCGCGGCATGTATCCGTATCTCACCGGTGCAGGCAGCTGGATGATGCTGACCATGCAGACACGTGTCTTTGGTATTCGTGGAGACAGCGGCGATCTGCTGCTGAATCCCATGCTCACAGCCGAGCAGTTTGACGAAAATGGGCAGGCCGCCATGGAGTGCCGTTTCAATGGAAGAAAGCTTCGGGTGGTACTTTCCAATCCCCGCAAGCTGGATTGGGGAGAATATGCCATTGAGTCGGTGGAAGTCAATGGACAGGCTTTCCCTTGTGGTGACGAGCATTTCCGTGTCAGCCGCAAAGACCTGCCTGACGATGTACCCTGCATCGAAATTCAGCTGAATCTTGCGGAAAAATAAGTCCGGTATTTAAAAAGTGGAAATACAAGGTAGTAAAAGGCAGAAAGAAACGGCTGCCCTGTATTCCACCGAGAATATATTGTCAGAATGGAGGAAACGATCATGTTTGACGAGAAGAAACGATTTGTCATGAAGGACTATCAGCGCAAGCCCACATTTTCCAGCTTCCTGCCTGGAATCGCCGGCCCATCTGGTGTGCCTGCATGGGTGTATTACAATAACCGGGGCCAGGGCGTGTGCAGCTTTGGTGTTTCTGATAAGGACCATGCCATTATGGAATTTTCCGCAGCGCACAATGCCTATCAAAATAATGCCCGCACAGGATTTCGCACGTTTTGCCGTGCTGATGGAGAGTATTGTGAATTGTTCACCGGAAAAACCGACATGTATATTGGTTCGGGTGAGATGGAGATCCGCTGGGAAAATGATTCTCTGGCAGCTTCTGCGTTATATTTTGGTTTGCCCGGAGAGCGTGTCGGCGCATTGGTGCGTATATTAACAGTCCGCAATGTTTCTGACCGGACAGTTTCACTGGAACTTCTGGACGGTATGCCGGCAGTGGTATGCTATGGAATCAACCAGGATTCCCTGAAGAATATGGCGCAGCTTTCAAAAGCCTGGATGCAGGCTGAAGACCGTGAAAGCGGCTGCACCTGTTTCCGTGTACGCGCTTCAATGGCGGACAGCGCCTGTGTTACACAGGTGGAAGGCGTAAACTTCAACCTGACGATGGATGAGGCTGGTACGCTGTTGAACCCGATTGTCCAGCCAGAGTTGGTGTTTGGTGAAGATACCGGGCTGGAAAAACCGGAATTCTTCCTGCAAAACGATCTGGAGACAGTATGCAGTACAGAGCAGGTTACCCAGAATCTGTTCCCCTGCTGCTTCCAGCCCAAATCTGCTGACCTTCAGCCGGGTGAAGCAGTGGTGCTGTATGAATTGTATGGCCAGGCAGAGGATAAATCACGTCTGGAAGCCCTGAAAGAAAAGATTTCCGGCCCTGCATGGTTCGAAGAAAAGCATGCGCAGGCTGCCGCTTTGACAGAACAGCTGGCTTCTGCGATTGCTACCCGTACTGCGGATTCGGTATTTGACGGCTATTGCGGCCAGACTTATATCGACAACCTGCTGCGCGGCGGCGAGCCGGTATTTTTCCGCGATGGGGAGAAGACGGTCCCCTTCTGGCTGTACTCCCGTAAGCACGGCGACCCGGAGCGTGAATATAACTATTTTTCCACCGGACGTGAATACTTCGCACAGGGCAACGGCAACTTCCGTGATGTAAACCAGAACCGCCGCAGTGATGTGCTGTTCCATCCCGAGGTGGGAGATTCCTGTATCCGTACTTTTTATGAGCTGATCCAGAGTGATGGCTGCAATCCGCTGGTGATTTTGCCGGTTACCTTCCGCATGGAAAAAGCAGAAGCGGAGAAAGAAGCACAATGTGTTCCCGAATCGTTCCGTGAAGAAGCGGTTGCACTGCTGACTTCCGACTTTACGCCCGGCCATCTGGCAATGTCCGCTGAGGATTGGGGCATGAATCCGGAAGAGCGGGATACATTCACAGCCAGCTGTGTCTGCCATGCAGGCAGCGAACCCAATGCGAATTTTGGTGAGGGATACTGGTGCGACCACTGGACCTATAACCTTGACTTGATTGAGAGCTATCTCGCGGTTTATCCGGAGAAAAAAGAAGAGCTGCTCTTCGGTGGGGAAGAGTACCGCTGGTATGCTTCCTGTGCGTTTGTGAACCCCCGCGCCAAGCGGTATGAGCGCACAGAAGCCGGGTTGCGTCAGTATCATGCGCTGGATGAATCCCGCAAACAGAACCCCGGACATAAGTGGATGGATACACTGGATGGCAAGCAGGCCAGAAGTACCCTGATGGAAAAGCTGCTGCTGTTGTGCGCAGTCAAATCCTCTGAGCTGGATGCTGCCGGTATGGGCATCGAAATGGAAGGCGGCAAGCCTGGATGGTATGACGCACTGAACGGCCTGCCGGGTCTGTTGGGTTCCTCTATGGCAGAAAGCTGTGAGCTGGCACGGATGCTTCGCTTTGTACAGGAAGCACTGGAAGGACGCGAGGGAACCGTTGCAATGTATGAGGAAATGGCAGGCCTGCTGGCAGAAATCAGCTGCATTTTTGCCCGTGAGGAAGAGCCCTTCGCACGTTGGGATGCTGCCAGCCGCTGCCGTGAAGCCTACCGTGATGCAACAGAGCATGGCGTTGGCGGACAGAAGACAGAAGTACCGGCCGATGTATTGGTACAGCAGCTTTCTGTACTGGAAAAGCGCGTATTGGAAGGTATTGAAAAGGCTGTTGCCATTGGCGGAGGAATCTGCCCGACGTATTTCTCCTTTGAGGCAGAAGAGATTGAAGATACGCCGGAAGGCCCCATGCCCCGCAAGCTGGTTCCTACCGCACTGCCGTTGTTCCTGGAAGGCCCGGTACGCTGGCTAAAGCTTTCACTGCCGGTCGAGCGGAAGCAGGCTTTGGCAGAGGCTGTCGAGAAGAGCCCGTTGTATGACCAGAAGCTGAAAATGTTTAAGGTCAATGCTTCTCTGGATGATGCCACCTTTGAGATTGGACGTGCCCGCGCCTTTACTGCCGGCTGGCTGGAGAATGAATCAGTGTGGCTGCATATGGAGTATAAATATCTGCTTGAGCTGCTGAAGAGCGGGCTGTACCGTGAATTTGCCGATGCTTTCCATGATGCAGCTGTGCCGTTTATGGACCCCGAATATTATGGCAGAAGCCCGCTGGAAAACGTTTCGTTTATTGCTTCTTCTGCGAACCCCAACCCGGCTTATCATGGGCGTGGATTTGTCGCGCGTCTGTCTGGTTCTACTGCTGAATTCCTGCAAATGTGGCAGCTGATGTTCTTTGGAGCAAAACCCTTCTCTGTTGGCGGGAATGGCCTGAAACTGACCTTGGCTCCGTTTATCCCCGAATACCTGATGCCTGAGGATGGAACCGTACAGTGCACCATGCTGGGAAATATTGCGGTTACTTATCATGCCCCGGGCAAAAAAGAGCTCTTCCCTGGAGAGTATACGGTTTCCAGTTTGGAGCTGTCGTTTGCTGATGGAACTACCCGCAAAGTAGAATCTTCGTATGTAGAGGGTGAAGATGCCCAGGCTGTGCGCTGCGGAAAAGTAGTTGCGATTGCAGTAGAAATTGTATAAATAGCTACTGGCAATTTGCACAAAAATGAAGGTGTCATTTTTACCTGACAAATAAAAAAAACACACCCCAATAAAATTCACACCATTTTTACGTTTCGTTCACAGAGATACAATATAAACAACAACTAATCTCTTCGGGAGATAAATTTATTCACTAATCATGGAAAGGGGTAAATGAATGATGAAGAAAATTCTTGCGGTCCTGTTGGCCGCAGCGACCTGCCTGTCGATGGCAGCATGCAGCAATTCCGGTAGCGGAAATGCCGATGGTGGCAACGATGGCGAGGGCACTGGCGACGAGAAAATTGTTATTTGGACCCTGGCAGAAGACCTGAAGGATTTTGCTACCCATTATGAAGAGGAAACCGGTAAAGAGGCAGAGGTAGTTGTTATTGCTCCTGCTGACTACCCGACCAAGCTGAACACTTCTCTGGGTTCCCGCAGCGATGAAGTAGACATAATCGTTGGCGAGCCCCAGATGCTGCCCGACTTCTTTGAGGCAGGCTTCTTTGCTGACCTGAGCGAATTCGATGCAGACGCACAGGAAAAGCTGGTTGATTATGTATACGAAGCCGGTAAGGATGACGATGGCATCCTGCGCGCTTTGAGCTATCAGGCAACTCCTGGCAGCGTTATTTATCGCCGCGATCTGGCAACCGAAGTTTTTGGAACCGACGATCCTGCTTCTATTGCCCAGAAATTCTCTTCTTATGATGAAATTCTGAAGACCGCTGAAGAGCTTAATAAGGCTGGCTACAGCATTTTTGGTGATACCGGTGCTCTTCGTTGGTTTGCAAACTCCGATTCTCCGTGGGTAAAGGACGGCGCTTTGCAGATGACTGATTCCCGTCTGGGCTATCTGGATGCTGCGGTTGAGCTGTATCAGAAGAACTATGTAGCATTTGCTCCCGAATGGTCTGCTGCCTGGTATGCTTCCATGGCAGGCGAGCTGCCGTTCAACGCTGGCTGGAGTGATCTGGATGAGCTCGATGAAAATGCTCCCACCACGCAGGTGTTCTCTTACATCATGCCCAGCTGGGGCGCTCTGACCATCCGTGATAACGCTGGCGATAATAAGGGCAAGTTTGGCGTTTGCAAGGGCATCAGCAGCTTCTTTGGCGGCGGTACTTTCATTGGCGTCAATGAGTTCAGCGGCAAGAAAGAAGCAGCAAAAGAATTTGTAAAGTTCTGCACTTTGAATGAAGAAACCTCCGAGTGGTGGATCGACGCTTCTGACGGCGACGTTGTCTCCATGAAGAGCGTTCTGGAAGCCAACAAAGATTATGAAAATGAGTCCTTTGGCAACCAGAAGACCTATGAGTTCTTCCTGGAAGAAGCACAGAATGTTGACTATAGCCTGATTACCCGTTACGATACTGCAATTGGCGATGCATTTGGCCAGGCAATTGAGGCAGTGCAGAAGGGTGAAAAGGACAAGGATCAGGCGCTGAAAGACTTCTACACTGAAGTTCAGACCGTGTATCCCGAAATTCAGATTCCCGAAGCTTAAACCTTTTCTATACTGACATAACACAGGCAGTGCCGGGGGAAGCTCCCCGCTTTCTCCGGCGCTGATTTTTTTGAAAGTGCGGTGATTGTATGACAACAGCAAAACCCCGCAGGAAAGGTCAGAGCCCCGAGCGTCTTGGCCATTATGGCGCTATTTTCTGCCTTCCCTTTGTAATTACATTTCTGACTTTCAGCGTATATCCTGTTATTCGTACCCTGATGATGAGCTTTACCAACTATAAAGGTTTTGGCGATGCGGACCCGGTTGGAGTTGACAATTATCAGCGTGCTTTGGCAGACCCGCTGTTTTGGGATGCATTTTTAAATACTCTGAAGATGTGGGGCCTGAACATTGTGCTGCAGCTTGGCTTGGCACTGCTCCTTACAATTGTATTTAATGATATTAAATACCGGATGAAGGGCCTCAGCATTTTCCGTGCGTTGTTCTATTTGCCCAATCTGATTGCGTGCACGTCTGTTGCCTTCCTGTTTAAGACTCTGCTGGATTGGCAGTACGGAAGTGTGAACCAGATCCTGCTTTCGAGCGGCCTGATCAGCGAACCCATTAACTGGCTGGGTGGTGCAGGCGGTACTGCCCAGGCGGTTGTGGGTGTCATCGGAGCCTGGATGTGGTTTGGCAACAGCTTTATTATGTTGATGGCTGGCGTACAGGGTATCAGCCATGACTATTATGAAGCAGCTACCATTGATGGGGCCGGACGCTGGACAATCTTTGCAAAGATTACCATGCCTCTGCTGCGCCCCATTATGATGTATGTGGCAATTACCAGCCTGATCGGTGGCCTGCAGCTGTTCGATATCCCGTATTTGATTTCTGGTACAAAGGGTACGCCTGGCCGTTCTCTGTATACGGCAGTGTTCTATCTGTTCAACATGGCATTTACCAACCGTCAGATGGGCTATGCGGCAGCCATTGCTTTTGTCCTGTTTGCGATTATTGCGGTATTCAGCTTTATCGCCTTCCGCCTGATGAACAAAAAGGAGGATTGAGTAAAAGATGAGTAATTCCGCAAGAACAAAAACCATGCTTATCAAAGCCCTGCTCTATTTGGCTCTGCTTATTCTGGCAGTTTTGTGCGTGGTTCCTTTCTGGCTGATGCTGGTAAACTCTACCCGTTCGGGCAATGAAATTATGACCAGCTTTTCTATTTTACCGGGTACCAGCCTGATGGATAACTGGAACGCAGTTTTAGGTAACCTGGATATTTTCCATGGTATGCTCAACAGCGCATTCATTGCAGTTTGCAGTACAGTTCTGGTTTCTTACTTCTCTGCACTGACTGCTTATGGCCTTGCCTGTTACAAATTTCGCGGTAATAACCTGATTTTCATCGTAATGCTGATCTTTATGATGGTTCCCGCACAGCTTGGCCTGCTGGGCTTCTATGATTTGTGCAATAATTTGGGATTGGTTAACTCCTACATCCCGCTGATTATCCCTGCAATTGCCAGCCCCGGCACAGTATTTTTCCTTCGTCAGTACATTAAATCTGTCCTGCCGATGGCAGTTCTGGAAGCCCCCCGTATTGATGGTGCCGGCGAGTGGAAAATTTTCCATCGCATTGTGCTTCCCATCATGTCTCCCGGTATTGCTACCATGGCAATTGGTGCTTTTATCGGCAGCTGGAACGCATACCTGCTCCCCTTGGTTTTGCTCAACAAGCCGGAACTGCATACCCTGCCGGTAATGATTGCAAGCCTCAACTCTGTACGTGATATTGCCACCAATATCGGTGCAACCTATCTGGCAGTTGCTATTTCGGTAGTTCCCATTATCATTGTATTCTGCTTCTGCTCCAAATACATCATCAGCAGTATTTCTGCCGGCAGTGTAAAAGGATAAGAAAAGGCAGGAAGAAATAATTGCGCCAATATAGGGTGTGTGCTATACTTTATTTGGCAAGATTCCTATAAAAACATTGCAGCAGGCAGGCCTTTTTATAAGGCCTGCCCATGCTGTTTCCCATGAACAGGGGGA
>DVIY01000147.1 GCA_018710915.1 Candidatus Gallacutalibacter pullistercoris | reverse complement strand
GCGGTACAAGGATTCCGCTCTCTGCGGAGAGCGGCGCAAAGGGGCTTTGCCCCTTTGGAAACCCCACCACCTTTTGAAAAAGGTGGACGAAAACTTTTACTTCGCGGGCAAGCGGGTGCGAATGGGAAACGATTTCCACGCGAATGATGTCACGATTTGTGTTCTGCAAATTTAAGGAGGTTTCATGATGTCCTATACATTTATCGAGGGCGGCGTCACCGCCGCACAGGGTTTTTCCGCCGCAGGCGTCCACTGCGGCATCCGGCGCAACAAGTCCAAGCGCGACCTAGCTCTGATTGCCAGTTCTGTGCCCTGCAACGCCGCCGGTATCTATACCCTCAATAAGGTCAAGGGTGCGCCCATTCTGGTGACCAAACGCAACCTGCAAAACGGTATTGCCCAAGCGGTCATCTGCAACAGCGGCAACGCCAACACCTGCAACGCCGACGGCGAGGAAAAGGCATGGCGGATGTGTGAAATCGCCGGGCAGGCCCTGAACCTGGACCCCTCCGATATCATTGTGGCCTCCACTGGCGTTATTGGTGAGATTCTTCCCATTGAGCCCATTGAGCAGGGTACCCCGGAAGCCGTCAAGCTGCTGAACCCCTTTGGCAGCGCAGATGCAGCCGATGCAATCATGACCACCGATACCGTCCGGAAGGAAGTGGCAGTGGAGCTGGAACTGGGCGGCAAGGCAGTGCGCATTGGCGGCATCGCCAAGGGCAGCGGTATGATTCATCCCAACATGGGCACCATGCTCAGCTTTTTGACCACCGACGCAGCAGTTTCCACCCCCATGCTGCAAAAGGCATTGCAGGCCGCCGCCGACAAGAGCTTTAACATGGTGAGCATCGACGGCGATACCTCCACCAACGACACCCTGACCATTATGGCAAACGGCCTTGCCGGGAATGAGCTGATCGACAGCGAAAACGCGGACTATGCCGCTTTCTGTGAAGCGCTGGACGCCATGTGCATCCAGCTGGCCCGGATGATCGGCGGCGACGGCGAGGGCGCAAGCCGTCTGCTGGTGTGCAAGCTCACCGGTGCAAAGGATCTGGAAACCGCCCGGGTGATTTCCAAAGCCGTTATCTGCTCCAGCCTGGTAAAGGCCGCCATGTTTGGCGCAGACGCCAACTGGGGCCGTGTGCTGTGCGCAATCGGCTATTCCGGAGCTGAAGTAGATATCAACAAGGTAGATGTGAGCTTTACCTCCAATGCCGGCACTGTGGCTGTTTGCAAAGACGGCGCAGGCATCCCCTTTGACGAGGATGTGGCGAAAAAGGTACTGCTGGAAAACGAAGTGGATATCAACGTGACCCTCCACGATGGCGACGGCAGTGCGGAAGCCTATGGTTGCGATTTGACTTATGAATATGTGCGCATTAACGGGGACTATCGGACCTGATTTTTGGAAAGACGAGAGAGAAGGGGAAGAAGATGCAGATTTCCAATCATAACCGGGCGCAGGTGCTGGTACAGGCCCTGCCCTATATTCAGAAATATTCCGGCAAAACCATCGTGGTGAAATACGGCGGCAATGCCATGATTAACGAAGAATTGAAGGACGCCGTTATGAGCGATATCGTGCTCATGCAGCTGGTGGGCATCAATGTGGTGCTGGTACACGGCGGCGGCCCGGAAATCAGTTCCATGCTGAAGAAAATCGGCAAGGAAAGCCGGTTCATCAAGGGGATGCGCTATACTGACGCGGAAACCATGGAGATTGTCCAGCAGGTGCTGGCCGGCAAGGTGAACAAGCAGCTGGTACAGCATTTGGAACAGCACAGCGGCAAGGCAGTTGGGCTTTGCGGGCTGGACGGCGGGATGCTCAAAGCCGACAAGCTGATTTCCGGCAGCGAGGATCTGGGTTTTGTCGGGGAAATCCGCCAGGTGAACACGGAAATCATCGAGAATGCTACCCGCAACGGCTATGTGCCCATTATCGCCACCGTGGCGGGCGGTTATCACGGCGAGGTGTACAACATCAACGCCGATATCGCCGCCGCACAGATTGCCGCAAAGCTGGGAGCGGTCAAGCTCATCCTGATGACCGACGTGCGGGGCCTTCTGCGGGACAAGGACGACGAGAACAGCATTATCCCGGTAGTAAATGTCAGCGAGGTGCCCAGCTATCAGCGGCAGGGCATTATCAGCGGCGGTATGATTCCCAAAATCGACTGCTGTGTAGAGGCTGTCCGTCAGGGCGTGGAGCGCGCCCACATTATCGATGGCCGCATTCCTCACTCCATCCTCATCGAGCTGTTCTCCGACGAGGGCGTTGGCACCATGTTCTATTAAGGAGGTCTTTCCCATGAATTTTGAACAGGTAAAGCAGCAGGAACAGGCAAATATGATGCACACCTATGGACGGTTCCCGGTGGCGTTGGTCAAGGGCAAAGGCGTGACTGCCTGGGATACCGAGGGAAAGGACTACATCGATTTTACCAGCGGTATCGGCGTAAACGCGCTGGGCTGGTGCGATGAGGGCTGGGTGCAGGCGGTTTCCCGTCAGGCAGGGGAGCTTCAGCACATCTCCAACCTGTACTATAATCCGGTGCAGACCCAGCTGGCAGAAGCGCTGTGCAAGGCGTCCGGCCTTTCCAAGGTGTTTTTCGGCAATTCCGGCGCAGAGGCCAACGAGTGCGCTATCAAACTGGCGAGAAAATGGGGCATGGAGCAGTCCCCGGAGAAAAACCGGGTCGTGACTTTGCAGAATTCCTTCCACGGCAGAACCGTCACCACACTGGCGGCTACGGGACAGGATGAATTTCATCAGTGGTTCTTCCCCTTTACCGAGGGGTTTGATTATGCCCCCGCCAATGACTTGGCAGCGGTAGAGAAAGCCATCACCGAAAAAACCTGCGCCGTGATGGTGGAGCTGATTCAGGGCGAAGGCGGTATGTTCCTGCTGGAAAAAGACTTTGTGCAGGGACTGCGGAAGCTGTGTGACGAGAAAAACGTGCTGCTTCTGGTGGACGAAGTGCAGACGGGTATCGGCAGAACCGGCGCTTTCTATTGTTATCAGAATTTCGATATTCTCCCCGACGTGGTGAGCAGCGCAAAAGGGCTGGGCGGCGGCCTTCCCATCGGCGCCTGCCTGTGCGGCGAAAAGCTGCAAAATGTAATGACTGGCGGAATGCACGGCTCCACCTTTGGCGGAAACCCCATTGTGTGTGCCGGTGCGCTGGAAGTCTTGTCCCGGGTGAACACGCCGGAGTTTCTGGCAGAGGTCAACGAGAAGGGCGAATATTTCCGTGAGAAGCTGGCAGAGCTGCCCCACATTGAAAATGTTCGGGGCATGGGCTTGATGATCGGCGCAGATGTGGCCAAAGATTGCGGAAAAACTGCCGGAAATGTGGCTTCCGCCTGTATCGATGCGGGGTTGCTGATTTTGACAGCCCACTCGGCGCTTCGTTTCCTGCCTCCGCTGACCATCACCAAAGAAGAAATCGATGAAGGTCTGGCACGGCTGAAAACGGTGCTGGAAGCTCTGTAAATCGGTTGTGCGGACGGGCCATCAGGAGGAAACCCCAACGAGGGTTCCCCCTCAAAACAGCCCACAGGGCTGTTTTTCACCCCTTCCTGCGTTTTAGGGAGTATAAAGGGTTCCGCTCTCTGCGGAGAGCATCCAAAGGGCTTTGCCCTCTGGACACCCACCACCTTTTATAAAAGGGCGCCGTGTGCCAGTGGCACACAGACAAGGCGCCGACCGTAGCGGCAGCGAAGACCTGGACGAAAATTTTATAGTCGCGGGGAAGCAACCGTAAACTGTTAGCGCTTTCCACGCGTACAATTTTACTATTCCTTTTTATAGAATATCCTATAATCAATCCAATGAGTTAAAGGAGGTTATTCCAATGAAACATCTTTTGAAAATGATGGATCTTTCCACCGAGGAAATTATCGATTTGCTGAACCTTGCCGACCAGCTCAAATATGAGCAGAAGCACGGCATGGAACACCACCACCTGCGGGGCAAAACCCTGGGTATGATCTTTGAGAAGTCCTCCACCCGTACCCGTGTTTCCTTTGAAACCGGTATGTACCAGCTGGGCGGCCATGCCCTGTTTATCTCCTCCAAGGACTCCCAGATTGGCCGGGGCGAGGCGGTGCAGGATACCGCCCGCGTGCTTTCCCGGTATCTGGACGCCATCATGATCCGCACCTTCGACCAGGCGGAAGTGGAGGCTCTGGTGGAATACGGCTCCATCCCCGTCATCAACGGCCTCACCGACCTGGCCCATCCCTGCCAGATTTTAGCGGACCTGATGACCATCCGGGAGTATAAGGGCTCCCTGGACGGCCTGAAGATGTGCTTTATCGGCGACGGCAACAATATGATGAACTCCCTGATCGTAGGCTGCCTGAAAGTGGGCATGAGCGTTGCCGTGGCTTGCCCCGAGGGCTACCGCCCGCCCAAGCTGGTGTTGGATTTTGCCGCTGAGTATGGCGATAAGTTCTTCATGACCGACAAGCCTCTGGAGGCTGCGGTGGACGCCGATGTGGTCATCACCGACGTGTGGACCTCCATGGGTCAGGAAGAGGAGAAAGCTGCCCGTGAAGCTGCCTTTGCCGGCTATCAGGTAAACGCAGAGCTCATGTCCAAGGCGCACGCCGACGCCATGGTGCTCCACTGCCTGCCCGCCCACCGGGAAGAGGAGATCACCGCCGAAGTATTTGAAGCTCATGCCAACGAGATCTTTGATGAGGCTGAGAACCGACTCCATGCCCAGAAGGCAGTGCTGGTGCGCACCATGAAGGGCTAAGATTTCAACTTGAAGTTCCTTGATTGTTAAAAATTTGATGTCAACCTTTAAAAGGGAGTGAAGCAGTCTGTGGATTGCCTCACTCCCTTTCTCTTGGCAACAAAGTTTTTTAAGCTATATCTGCTGTCGTAAATCAAAGGATTTATATAAAATTTTCAGCAGCAAAAAGGAGCTTCCGGAAAAACCGGAAGCTCCGCAAAAAGATGATTCAGTCAGGCTTAACCCATCACGACACGCACCTGATGGGTGCCGTTCTCGAAGACGGGTGCAATATTGCTTTCTACCGGCTTGCCGTCCACTT
Source organism: Candidatus Gallacutalibacter pullistercoris (assembly GCA_018710915.1). GTDB lineage: Bacteria > Bacillota > Clostridia > Oscillospirales > Acutalibacteraceae > Heritagella_A > Heritagella_A pullistercoris. The sequence continues at coordinate 4,035 of DVIY01000147.1, read as the reverse complement.
CCATGGAGACAACGCCCTTCTGTACACCTGCAGCATTGTCAACGGTGATTTCATACACAGCACCGCGATACTGGCGGGTTACGGTAAAGCCCTTCCATTCAGCGGGGATGCAAGGGTCTACCTGCAGGCCATCATACTGCGGCTTAATGCCCAGAATTGCCTGAGAGACATCGTAGAACGTCCAGGCAGCCGTACCGGTCAGCCAGGAGTTCTTGGCCTCGCCGTGTGTAGCAGCGTCGCAGCCTGCGATCATCTGCGGGTACACATACGGCTCGGTGCGGTGAATCTCGCTGATTTCTTCCAGATAAGCCGGGCAGGTCTTGCGGTACACTTCAAAAGCGCGGTTACCGCGGCCAATCACGGTTTCAGCAATGGAAATCCAGGGATTGTTATGGCAGAAGATACCTGCATTCTCCTTGTATCCGGGCGGGTAGGAGGAGATTTCACCCAGGTTCAGGTAATACTTGGAATAAGCGGGCTGCAGCAGCACGATGCCGTACTTGGTATCCAGACGCTCTTTTACAGAATCCAGCGCCTTTTCAGCCAGTCCCTCTTCCTTGCCGATGCCGGCCATTACGCAAAAGCCCTGCGGCTCGATGAAGATCTGGCCTTCCTCGCACTCATGGCTGCCAATCTTCTTGCCGAAAGCGTCATAGGCACGCACGAACCATTCGCCGTCCCAGCCATCCTTCAGCACAGCTGCATACATCTTTTCGACCTCGTCGTGTGCATAGTCGGCCTCTTCTGTCAGGCCAACACGGCGGCACAGATCCTCATACTCGCGGCCCATCAGCACAAACATGCCGGCAATGAACACGGATTCCGCAATGCCGCTCTCAAAGTTGGAGCAGGTCTGGAAGGATTCGCCGGGTGTTGCGGAGAAGCAGTTCAGGTTCAGGCAGTCGTTCCAGTCAGCACGGCCAATCAGCGGCAGGCCGTGAGGGCCCTTGTTGTTTACTACATGGTCAAAGGAGCGCTTGAGGTGAACCATCATGGACTGTGCCTTGCTCTCGTCGCAGTCAAACGGTACCTGCTCATCAAGGATAGACCAGTCACCGGTTTCTTTGATATAAGCAGCCACGCCGAAAATCAGCCACAGCGGGTCATCATTAAAGCCGCTGCCGATATCCATGTTGCCCTTTTTGGTCAGAGGCTGGTACTGGTGGTAGCAGCTGCCGTCTTCAAACTGGGTAGCGGCGATATCCATAATGCGCTGACGTGCGCGGGCAGGAATCAGGTGCACAAAGCCCAGCAGATCCTGGGTGGAATCACGGAAGCCCATGCCGCGGCCGATACCGGACTCAAAGTAAGAAGCGGAACGGGACATATTGAAAGTAACCATGCACTGGTACTGGTTCCAGATGTTGACCATACGGTCGAGCTTTTCGTCGCTGCTCTTCACCTGATAACGGGAAAGCAGTTCATCCCAATAGGTGCGCAGTGCAGCCAGCGCCTTGTCTACCTGCTCGTCGGTGGTGAACTTGGCCAGCATTTCCTGTGCGGGCTTCTTGTTGATGACATTGAGAGCTTCCCACTTGTCTTCGGGGTCGTTCTCGCAATAGCCCAGCACGAAAATAAAGCTGCGGCTTTCGCCGGGAGCCAGATGGCAGTTGATGAAGTGGGAGCCGATGGGTGCCCAGCCGTGTGCAACAGAGTTGCGCGGCTTGCCTTCAAAAACAGCGTTGGGATGGTCAAAGCCGTTGTACAGACCCATGAAAGTCTCACGGTCGGTGTCAAAACCGTCTACCGGAGCATTCACCGAGAACACTGCATAGTGATTGCGGCGCTCACGGTATTCGGTCTTGTGATAAATAGTGCTGCCGATGACCTCTACTTCGCCAATGCTGAAATTGCGCTGGAAGTTGGTCATATCATCATAAGCGTTCCACAGGCAGAACTCCACAAAAGAGAAGAGCTTCACGTCTTTTTCAGCCTCGCTGCGGTTGCTCAGCACCACGCGGTGCACTTCGCAATTGCTGCCCAGCGGCACAAAAGAAGTCTGCTCGACTGCCAGCCCGTCTTTCTCAGAAGAAATGACAGAATAGCCCATGCCATGACGGCACTCATAGTGATCCAGATCTGCCTTGACGGGCATCCAGCCGGGCGTCCAGACAGAGCCGTTGTCGTTCAGATAGAAATAGCGTCCGCCGGCATCGGTGGGAACGTTATTGTAGCGGTAACGGGTCAGGCGGAGCATACGTGCGTCCTTATAGAAGCAGTAACCGCCGGAAGTGTTGGAGAACAGGGAGAAAAACTCCTCGCTTCCCAGATAGTTAATCCACGGGTAGGGCGTGTCCGGCCGGGTGATGACGTACTCCCGGCGCTGGTCGTCAAAAAAGCCGAATTGCATGGGGACATCCTCCTTCAGTATGTAAAATGGCGATGGAACGAAAACGTTTTCGAAAACCATCAGAATCAAGTTGTCTTAATCATAGCGTTAATTCCTTTGTTTTTAATGATAAAAAAGAATAATAATAAGTTTTTTCAAAATATTTACGCAGCTTTTGGTTTCTCAACAAAGAAAATTTTCCAAAAAAACAGAGATTCGCTGTTTGAGACAATATAACGCCCATGTAAAATTTGAAAAAACAAGCGAAAGCATAAAAAACAATAAAAATAATTGAAGATTTTTATCGAGCAGGATATAATAAATAGAAGTAAAACGTTTTCGTAAAGGAGGAAACAGCATGGCAACAATTCGGGATATCGCGGCGGCCTGCGGACTTTCCGTCTCTACTGTAAGCAAAGCCCTCAACCAATACAGCGATGTGAGCGAAAAAACACGCCGGCAGGTAATGGAGGCAGCAAAACAGGCGGGGTATTTTCCAAACGCCAGCGCGCGCGCACTGAAAACCAACCGTACCTATAATTTGGGCGTGCTGTTTTCTGACGACCAGCAAAGCGGCCTGACACACCGGTATTTTTCGGCTGTTTTGGACAGCTTTAAAAAAGAGGCGGAAGCCAATGGGTATGACATCACCTTTATCAGCCACAATATCGGCGAACGCCCCATGACCTATCTGGAGCACTGCCAATACCGGGGCGTGGACGGCGTATGCATTGCCTGCGTTGATTTTTACCAGCCAGAGGTGCTGGAACTGGTACGCAGCCCGCTTCCGCTGGTGACAATTGACCATATTTTTGACGGGCATAGCTGTGTCTGCTCCGAAAATGCGGAAGGTATCCGGGAGCTGCTGTGTTATGTATCAGGAAAAGGGCACACACGCATTGCATTTTTGCACGGAGAGGCTTCCTCTGTGGCCAACCAGCGCTTGGTGAGCTTTTGCCGGACTATGGAGGCATTGCGGCTGCCGGTTCCGGAGGAATACCTCATTCCTTCTCCATACAACGACCCGGATTCTGCGCGTATAAACATCGCCCACCTGTTAGACCTGCCAGAGCCGCCCACTTGCGTGCTGCTTCCCGATGACTATTCCGCCCTTGGCGCGATGGAGGCCATTGAATCCCGCGGACTGCGCATCCCCTATGATATTTCCATTATCGGATTTGACGGGATTGAATTGGGACAGCGAATCCGTCCGCGCCTGACCACCTTCCGACAAGATACAGAAAAAATCGGTAGTGAAGCTGCCAGGCGCCTGATCCGGAAAATTGAATCCCCGCGCACAGAACCGGCCGAAACGGTTGTCATTCCCGGCCGTCTGCTGGAGGGCGAAACGGTAGACCTTCCTCACACTATTTAATAAAAAACCGGCTGCAAAGCGTTTGTGCGCATGCAGCCGGTTTTTTATCCCGCACTTTTTTTACTGGAACCGGACGGACTTTTGTAGGCATCTCTAAAAACTTTTAAAAATGCTTTCCCCTGTTCTAAAAATAGTTCTTTTTGTTCTGGAGTCAGGCGATGAAAAATATACAGAAGCTCACTATCTAACGAATCGACTGCCTGCTCTGTTGGTACACCCAGCAAATAATCAGTAGAAACATGAAAATAAGCTGCAATCCGGATCAAGATTGAAAAATCCGGTTCCCGTACCCCCTGTACATAGCTGCCCACAGTAGAAGGGGCAATATTCA
>DVIY01000146.1 GCA_018710915.1 Candidatus Gallacutalibacter pullistercoris | reverse complement strand
TGATGAAATTGTGCAGGGAGCTCCGCAGATGACGGCAGAATATCGGCAGAATCTGGAGCACGGAATCCAGAAGTTGGACAAGGCTGTCTCTCAAATCATGAAAGAATAGCCGAAAAGCTTAGTTGCGCGCCTGTTTGAGCCACGAAAACAAATCCCGAGAGTAATTTGACCAGTAAAAAAAATAAACGCTTATACGGCCTTGTAGAGCCTGTTTTAGAGGGGGGCGAGTATTGACCATCAAAGAATTATCTCAGCTGTATTACCTTAATCGGGAAATCCAACAGGAGCAGCAGAAGTTGGCAGAGCTGCGAGCAGCTGCTACCAGTACAACAGCCAGAATCTCCGGACTTCCGGGAGTTGGCAGTATCAGCGATAAAACCGCAATTGCAGCTATAATCGCGGATACGGAAGCTGTGATCCGCGCAAAAACAGAAATGGCAGTGGTGGAATACAACCGCCTGAATCGCTACATAGCAGGTATCCCGGACAGTCTTATGCGGCAGATTATCAGTCTGCGCTTTGTGGATGGCCTGACATGGTATCAGGTGTCTCGAAAAGTTGGAGGTAACAACACGGAGGACGGAGTAAAAAAAGCCTGCTATCGTTTTCTGTCAAGAGAAAATTAAAAGTTGTCCCGAATGTCCCGAAGATGTGTAGTACACTGTAATTGGATACCTCCTCAGTCCCCAAAACTATGCCGCCGGGTTTTCCTCTTGTCCCGGCGGCGTATATGCGGCGGCTGGTGCATACAGCTTGCAACGCTCTGTATTTTGGGTTTGATTCCCACTCGCCGCTCCAAGTACACATCCATTTGGTACACTCCTACTCAAAAGCAGTCCGGTTTTTCCGGGCTGTTTTTGTTTGCACAGATTTGAGGTGATTGCTTTGACCGTATGCCCGCTCAATGGAAATTGTGTTTATAACCACCGTATCAATACCGGGGCGGACTGCTGCGGCCGCTCTGCCTGCGCTTACCCTGATTTGCAGCGCCAGCAGCTTGCCGGGGCGATTGCCGAACTGCTGGCGGTTCCTCTTCGCACTCCGGCACAGGAAGAAAAGCTGGAGCGTTACCGGCGGTACTTCCGGGAACTCAACCACCGGGGCGGTGATCCGTAACCATGGCCAATGAGAAAAACCTGGTACCCTTTGATGAACGAACAGAGAGCGAACAAAGAGAAATTGCTTCTGCCGGAGGAAAAGCCAGTGGAAAAGCCCGCCGGCGCAAAAAGAACCTGAAGCAGAAAATGCAGCTGCTCTTGTCCCTTCCCGCCGCCGACAATGACCAGGCTGAGCTCTCCGCCATGGGCGTTGACCCAGAGGACATGGACAATGAGATGGTATTGGTCAAGGCCCTGTTTCTGGCGGCGGCCGAGGGTGACACCAAGGCCTTTGACCGCATCCAGGACGTACTGGGAAAATCTGTCGCACGGGAAGAACTGGCTCTTAAAAGGCAGGAAGCCAAAAGAAGGGCAGCTTCTGGTGAGGATACACAGGCTATGAAAAAGGCCGTGGAGCTGTTGGGAGGAATTCAAAGTGTCATTGACCAAAAAACAGACTGAATACCTGCAAAACTGCTCCCACCGCTGGAATGTGAAAATTGGTGCTACCGGTTCGGGAAAGTCCTTTGTAGATTATACCGTGGTCATCCCCAAAAGGCTGCTGATGGCTCGTGGAGAGGGTTTGCTGGTATTGTTGGGCAACACAAAAGGCACATTGGAACGAAATATCCTTGACCCCATGCGGGAAGTCTGGGGGCCAGAGCTGGTGGGCAATATCAGCAGCGATAACACCGTAAAGCTATTTGGCAAAAAGGTGTACGCCCTGGGCGCCGACAACAAAAAGCACGTGGCGCGGATTCAGGGTGCCACCTTCGAATACGTGTATGGCGATGAGGTAACCACCTGGAGCGAGGATGTTTTTTCCATGCTCAAAAGCCGCCTGCGCTGCCAACATTCCTGCTTTGATGGAACCTGTAACCCCGACGGCCCGCAGCACTGGTTCAAAAAATTTCTGGATGGAAAAGCAGACATTTATCAGCAGAAATACACGATTGACGACGGGGCATTACCGGCAGATGTCGTAGAAAACCTGAAGACCGAATACGCTGGTACTGTCTATTATGACCGCTATATTCTGGGGAACTGGGCGATTGCCAGCGGCCTTGTGTACCCGTTTTTTGCCGACCATCCAGACAAATATCTCTACAGAGGCGATGTTGACGGATTGATGGGTGCATTTTATGTCTCCATCGACTACGGCACCCATAACCCGTGCAGCATGGGGCTGTGGTGTGTAGGCAGCCAGCGGGCGGTGAGAATCGCCGAAAGCTACTATGACAGCCGGAAAGAGCGCAGGCAGCGCACAGACGAAGAGCACTATGAAGAACTGGAACGGCTGACGGCCGGGCGGTACATCCGGTATGTGGTGGTAGATCCTTCCGCCGCTTCCTTTATCGAAACGATCCGGAGGCATGGAAAATTCCAGGTTCTTCCGGCAGACAACAGCGTTCTCAACGGTGTGCGCACTGTTGCTCTGCTGATGAACGCGGGAAAGCTTCAGATCCATGAATCCTGCGGCGCGTCTATCGAAGAGTTTCACACCTATTGCTGGGATGATGAAGCGCAGGAAGACAAAGTGATCAAGGAACACGATCACGCTATGGACGATATCCGCTATTTCGCCAGTACCATCCTTGCACGGGAGTACCGGTGGGCGGATTGGAAGGGGGTGTAAAAAATGTTCAGCAAAATGCTCAACTGGGTAAAAAGCACCATTTTGAAATTATTGGGACAGGAAAGCACCGAGCTGACTATCTCTCCCAAAATGGAGAACCTGATCGATTTATGGGCGAGGCTTTATGAAGGAACAGAAGGAGGAGAGTCTCTGAAATTACCGGTCTCTATCGCTTCGGAGTTTGCACGGCTGGTAGTGGTGGAATCTGAAATCAGCATTACCGGAGGAAGCCGGGCGGATTGGATGGAAAAGCAGCTCTCGCCGTTTCTTCAAAAATTACAGGAATATGTGGAGTATGCCTGTGCCATGGGTGGAGAAGTCTTCAAGCCCTATGTCAGCGGCGATTCCATTATCGTCGACGCCGTGCAGGCAGACAGCTTCTTCCCCACCGCCTTTGATACCTCTGGACGGATGACCGGCGCAGTATTCGTGGAACAGATTGTTCGAGGGAACTGCATCTACACACGGGCAGAAAGCCATGAATTCATGAAGGGCCGGGAGGTCATTCGAAACAAAGCCTTTTCCTCCACGACCAATGCCGCTTTGGGAAAAGAAATCGACCTCACTACTGTACCGGAGTGGGCGGAAATCGCCCCGGAAATCGCGATCTCCGAAATTGACCGGCCTTTGTTTGCTTATTTCCGAATTCCGCTGGCCAACAATCGGGAACGCCATTCCCCGCTGGGAGTGTCGGTGTTTGCCAACGCTGTCCAGTCCATTCGGGATGCAGACGAGCAGTATAAGCGTCTGCTATGGGAATACGATGGCGGGCAGCTGGCCATTGATGTGGCAGCCTCTGCTATCCGTAAAGCACCGGACGGTTCCCTGTCTATGGACAAGCGTGAGCAGCGGCTCTACCGCCGGAATTTGGAAACCGGCATTGCCAGCGGTGATTTTTACCACGCCTTTGCCCCTTCCCTACGGGACAGCTCCTATATCGCGGGGCTGGACAGTATCCTCAAGAAGGTGGAATTCCAGTGCAATTTGGCTTTCGGCACTTTTTCCGACCCGGCCTCTGTGGAAAAAACCGCTACCGAAATGAAGATCAGCAAGCAACGGAGTTTTTCGGCGGTGTCCAGTATCCAGTATTCCCTGGAAAACGCGCTGGATGATCTGGTCTATGCAGTGGACAAACTGGCTTCCCTGTACCAGCTGGCGCCGCCAGGCACCTACAAGACATCTTACCAGTGGCACGACAGTGTATTGCAGGACGAGGAAACACAGCGTGTATTGGATCGTGAGGACGCCATCAGCGGGTTTATTCCCAAGTGGCAGTACAATACCAAATGGCGCGCTATGACAGAAGCGGAAGCCAAAGCGGCGGTACAGGAGGCATCCAGCGAGGGCAGCGGCATAACCCCTCTCACCTTTGGCGGTGATGCCTGATGCTGACACCGGAATACCTGGACAGCCTGCCTGAGCCGGTGCTGGAATTATTCCGGCAGGTGGAAGAGGATATTTTAGAGGACATGGCTCGCCGGATTTCCAAAATGGGGGCCGTGACCGATACGGCAGACTGGCAGCGCTGGCGGCTGGAACAGATCCAGCTTATCCGCTCCGATATCACCGCGCAGCTCTCCAAGATCACCGGCCTGACGCAGCAGGAGCTTCGTAAACTGTTTCAGGAAGCCGCTGCACAGGCCATACAGGCGGATGATAAAATCTATCGGGCAGCGGGGCTTTCTCCCGGTTCTCCCAACGATAACCCGGAATTGCTGCAGCTGCTCAACGGCGGGATGCAGCAGACCTCCGGTACCTTCCAAAATCTGACCCGCACCACCGCCAACACAGCGACCCAACAGTTTGAGCGGGCGCTGGATCGGGCGTGGCTGCAGGTTTCTTCCGGGGCGTTCAACTATCAGGCGGCCATCCGCACGGCCATCAAAAGCCTGGCTTCTACCGGGATGCAGGCGATTCAGTATCCTACCGGTCACATCGATACGCTGGAAGTGGCGGTGCGCCGAGCGGTGCTCACCGGGGTGGGAAAAACCACCGGGGAAATCTGTTTGGCCCATGCAGAAGAAATGGGCTGCGATTTGATGGAGATCACCGCCCATCCGGGTGCCCGTCCTTCTCATATGGAATGGCAGGGAAAGATCGTCAGCCTGTCCGGCCGGAAGGGGTACCTTTCCAAAAGCGATATCGGTTATGGCACCGGGAACGGCTTTAAAGGCTGGAACTGCCGCCACGACTGGTTCCCATATTTCGAGGGACTGTCGGAAACTGCCTATCCCCGGGAAAAGCTGCGGGAATACGAAAACCAGACCGTGACCTACAACGGAAAGACCCTCTCCTACTATGAGGCTACCCAGCAGCAGCGCTACATTGAGCGGCAGATACGCCGTTGGAAACGGGAATACCTCATGATGGATACTGTTGGCCCATATTGTGATAAATGTGATACCACCCAAGCCAGCATGAAGCTGGCACAGTGGCGGGCAGCGGAAAAGGATTTTTGCAAACAGACCGGCCTTGATCAGGATGGATTCCGCAGCCAGGTGGAAGGATTCGGGAGAAGCGAAGCGAGCAGGGCGACATGGGAAGCAAAGAAACTGGAAAGCGCCGCAAACTCCCTTTTCTCTTATGGTAACACGGAGAAAAATATGGCTGCATACTTAAAAGACAAAGCGGTTATTGACATGCTTTCAGAGCACGGTGTAAAATATATACAGAGAATCAGTGAGAAAGAGATCATCGTTGATGCAGGCAAACCAACTATCACTGGTATGCGTGTTCATGCGGTTGACAATCTTATAAACAAGCCAGACCGTGCAGGAATGACACAGGAACAAGCACAAACTTTTGTTGATTCAGCCAAATTGACCCTTTATCAACAAGATAGAAAAAATCTGAAATTCTTGGCTCAAAACGGCTATTCGATTCTTAACCTCAATCATGAATTAGTAACCGCAGTTCCACAAAAATGGAGAAAGAAATACGATCAATACTTGGAGGTGATAAAGTCATGAGACATCCAGATGATAAACATTTCTGCCCCCTTATGAATCGAGAGATTTTTTGGGGAGGTGTTGGAGGATGTGTAGAAGTACAAGAAGTTCGAGAGGATAATATGGATATGGAACTCCTTCCGGAACCGATTGACCTTAATAAAGCAGAAAAAATCTGTGAAAAATGCAGATGGTATTATGTGACCGATTAAACCACCAACCTTCGGGAAGGTGGTTTGTTCTTGCCTATTTTTGATATTTCCAATGATTCAAGCAGCCACAGCAGGCTGCTTTTTTCATACCTATTTGCCCCTGCCTGCCGGGCTTTAAATGCAGGATAGGCGGTGCGCAGAGTGGCTGCGCGTTTATAAATCAAATCTG
>DVIY01000145.1 GCA_018710915.1 Candidatus Gallacutalibacter pullistercoris | reverse complement strand
CCGTCCGCCGCAGTTGTTTCCATTTTGGAAACAACTGAATCCTCGCTCAGTTCGCCGGATTCAAAGATTTTTTTCAGATGCTTGGAAATGGCCGCTTTCTGCACCTCGAACAGCTCTGCCATTTTTGCCTGCGTCAGCCAGAGATTTTCCTGAAAGAGCAGGATTTCCACCCGCACCTCTCCGTTTTCGGTCTTGTAAAAGAGGATTTCTCTGGTTTCATACGGGGTCAGCCCCTGTTCCTCGCTCATTCCTCGTCACCTCCATATCGTTTTGGTAAGTTTGGATTGTATTTTGTAATTCATTTACAAAATGCCAGGTATTCCATTTACTTCTTTCGATGAATCGTATTGGATTCCCATAGTAAGTTCTTTTCCAAATATACCATATCAATAAGCTGAACGCCGCATTCAAAGATAGGATGATCATAATTGTCCGTGAAAAAGTTTTTGATACGATGGCTTTCTATAAAACCGCATTTCTTATAAAAAGGGAGCGTCAGCTGACTGTCACCCGTCCCCACACGAAGAATACGAAAATTATCACGGTATGTCTGCTCAATAAACTCAATCATCCGTTTTCCGTAGCCCATGCGCTGGCATTCCGGCAGAACAGCAATATTCTTGATTTCAAGAACTTTGTTGCCTTCGTCAGTAACAACACATTCCGCTTTTACGCCATTTTCCTCCAAAACATACATCGTACCTTTTTCAAGATACCGGTCGATCATATCTTCCTGCTCGTCCGCAAGAAAAAGCAGGCTCATGTATCTCTTTTTATTATCCTCAATTTTGCTTATTTTCATCAACTGTCATCCTCACATACTTTACATTCCAACTGGCAGTCATACGGCTCGGCTTCTACATGAGACTGATTGTAGACAGCCGCCTCTGCACAGCCCATTTTGTGATAGAATGCCTGGCTTTCAACGGCTGAATGGGCTGAGATGTACAACTTTTTTGCTCCATGTGCCTTTGCCCATTCTTTCGCTGCTCGAAACAGTGCAGTGCCAACCCCTTTTCCTCGCATATCCTCTGACACATGGATACTTGAGAGGTCAAGGTATCTGTGATTTCCCCCAAAAAGTTTCGGTTCAACTGACACGAAACCTTTCAACACCCCTTCGCAGAAAGCAGCATATACCAATCCACCTGTTGCTGCTGTGTTTCTCAGGCAGGAAACCAGGAATTTATAATCCGCTTCGCTCCAATCGTCAATAAACGGATCATCTTTGATAATCCATTTTCCGTTTTCTTTTCGCCTACATTTAACAACAGTTTGATGCCGTACAAAATGTCTAAATAGCTCTCGGCTTATCTCATTCTCTTGTAAGTTTTTATATATAATCTCCATTTCTATTATCCATGCAGCTCCCTTTGGTGTTTACTTTATTTTCAAATTCTGGATTCCAATAAATGCCGCTCCAATCGAACGCAAAATGATTTATCGGGTCTCTCCAAATGTCTAATTTTTAACGATAACCGTTTCTATTTCAAATCATAAACATACATCCTCGACAAATCTACCTCACCATCGCCCTGCGCCATACACAGGAACTTCCATCCGTAGCGCTCATAGAAGCCTGTGTGGTCTGTAATGAGATATAAGGTTTCCAGGCCAAATGAACGCATATCCTCACAAACATATTCCAGCAGCTTTCCTGCAATTCCCTGACAACGGTAGTTTTCCTCAACATATACCGCGCAGACATTTGGCGTCAAATCCTTGCGGTTATGAAAATCGTTTTCGATGACCCCAATACCACCAATAATCTGCTGATTCTCGACTGCAACATACCACTGCGGAACAATGCTTTTGCCCGTCAAGCACTCCTGTATGCTTCCCGCATATTCTTCAACTGGAATATCCCACTTGGAATGAAACCACTCTGCGGCCTCCGATGCCAGTTCGCTGTGTTCCCTGAGTTTCAGAATTTCCATAGCGTATCATTCCTCCTCATTTCCGCCCTTTTTAGAACGGCTCTTGTAGACATTGTACTGGTTCTTGCACCGTGGGCTGCAAAAGGCAGCGTTGGACCGGCTGCCCAGGAACACCTTCTGGCAGTGCTTGCACAGGCGCAGGGGCTGGTCACCGTCCACCAGCATGAAGCTGAACATCATCTGGATACCCAGCAGCAGGGAGTGAAAATCCCAGTAAATGGTGGGCTTATCCAGCAGCTCGATGTGGTAGCTGGGGGCGATCCCACCGAACGCAGCCATAGCCTTGCGATACAGCCCCCGTGCGTCCTCGTCGATGGAATCATAATCATTGTAGTATAAAATGGCCGTGGTCAGCGTAAAGGCCCAGTCCTTGAACTGCTGGGCAACCCAGTCATAGGGTTCCGCATATTCCCGCTGGAAGCTCATGTTTTTCGCCATCGGCTCGTCCATGAAAGTCATGGTCAGGGCAACCATCGTCCGGTCACCGGACACATTCCACGTGGATTCTATGCCTTTCTTCACCAAGTCCAGCTGGTCAAAGGGGTAAAACAGGGACAGATATTTGTCCGTCGCCATGGATTCTTCCTTGATGAAGTGGTTTTTGGGCAGGTATACCGCCTCATAGTCCATAAAGGACGGCGTGGTGGGCAGAGCGGTCATCAGCCCCAGCAGGCCGTACCGGGTGATAAACTCCATGATCGCCTTTTCCACTTCTGCTTCCGGCTTGCGCCCCATCATCAGCATCCCCACATTCAGCGCATCCAGCACAATGTTCGGGACCTCT
>DVIY01000144.1 GCA_018710915.1 Candidatus Gallacutalibacter pullistercoris | reverse complement strand
TATTATGTGATAGAAGTTCCGAAAAAATTACAGGAAACTCCTTATACGCTTACATTCACATTACATGATACATCCTACTGCATAAAGAGTGATTCCTGAACACTTGCTAAAAAACCGGCTGCTGCCTGATTTTTCAGACAGCAGCCGGTTTATTTTGCTTTTCTCTTATTTCTCAATGCTGTTCAGCAGTCCGCCCGCCTTGATGATGTTCTGAATGAACGGCGGGAAGGGCTGGGCCTGATAGGTCTTGCCGGTGGTGTGGTCGGTGATAACGCCGGTGTCAAAATTGACCTCCACGTCGTCGCCGGACTGGATTTCCTGTGCCGCAGCGTCACATTCCAGAATGGGCAGGCCGATATTGATGGCGTTGCGGTAGAAGATGCGGGCAAAGGTGGAAGCAATCACGCAGGAAACGCCGCTGGCCTTGATGGCAATGGGGGCGTGCTCCCGGGAAGAACCGCAGCCAAAGTTTTTCTCGGCGACAATGATATCGCCCTCTTTGACGCGGGAAACAAATTCCTTATCGATATCCTCCATGCAGTGAGCGGCGAGCTCTTTGTGGGAGGCGGTATTCAGATAGCGGGCGGGGATAATCACGTCGGTATCCACGTTGTCGCCGTATTTATGAACCATTCCGTGTGCATTCATGGCAAAGCTCCTCTCAAATTACAGTTTGGCGGGGTCGGTGATATAGCCGGTCACGGCGCTGGCGGCAGCCACGGCCGGGCTTGCCAGATACACTTCCGACTCCACATGGCCCATACGGCCCACAAAGTTCCGGTTGGTGGTGGAGATGGCCTTCTCCCCTTTGCCCAGAATACCCATGTAGCCGCCCAGGCAGGGGCCGCAGGTGGGGGTGCTCACTACAGCGCCGGCCTTGATAAAGATTTCCAGCAATCCCTCGTGCATAGCGTCCAGATAAATCTGCTGGGTGCCGGGAATCACGATGCAGCGAACGTTTTTAGCGACTTTCCGGTCTTTCAGGATGGCAGCCGCCGCCCGCAGGTCTTCCATGCGGCCGTTGGTGCAGGAACCGATGACGCACTGGTCGATTTTGACCTCCGTCTCTCCGATTTCGTCAATGGTGCGGGTGTTTTCCGGCAGATGGGGGAAAGATACGGTGGGACGCAGTTTTGCCAGGTCGATTTCCACCACACGGGTGTATTCGGCGTCTTCGTCAGCCTGATATTCCACCGGGGTGCGGCGGAAGCGGCCTTCACAGTAAGCGCGGGTCACGTCGTCCACGGGGAAAATGCCGTTTTTGGCGCCAGCTTCAATGGCCATGTTGGCAATGCACAGGCGGTCGTCCATGGAGAGGGCAGCCACGCCATCGCCGGTGAATTCCAGAGACTGATACAGGGCGCCATCCACGCCGATTTCGCCGATCAGATGAAGAATCACGTCCTTGCCTGCCACAAAACCGGTGGGCTTGTTCTTCAATACCACTTTAATGGCGGAAGGCACCTTGAACCAGGCTTTTCCGGTAATCATGCCGGCAGCCATATCGGTGGAGCCTACGCCGGTGGAAAATGCGCCCAATGCGCCGTACGTACAGGTGTGGGAGTCTGCGCCGATGACGCAGTCGCCGGGGCCTACAATGCCCTGTTCCGGCAAAAGGGCGTGTTCAATGCCCATCTGCCCCACATCGAAAAAGTTGGTGATGTCGTATTTTCCCGCAAAATTCCGAGTCTGGCGGCACTGTTCGGCGGCCTTGATATCCTTGTTGGGCACAAAGTGGTCCAGTACCAGCGCGATGCGGTCTTTGTCAAAAACAGAGCAGGCCCCGCATTTTTCAAATTCGTTGATAGCTACAGGGCTGGTGATATCGTTGCCCAGCACCATATCCAGCTTTGCCTCAATGAGTTGGCCGGCTTCTACCTTGTCCAGGCCGGCATGGGCAGCCAGGATTTTCTGTGTCATTGTCATTCCCATGTGGAAATCCTCCTTCGGTCGTTCTCTTATTTTCAGTATACAGCAGTCCTTGCAAAAAGAATGTAAAACATGATACAATTATAAAAATTACTGTCTCAAGAGCTGATAAGGAACGTTCTTTCAAAAAGGAGATTGCCATGCACAACGACAGCTGGAAAATTCTCGAAACGCTTGCCCCGACGCTGGTATATCAAAAAGGCTCTGCTGTCTACTGGCAGGGCGATACCGCTGAACGGCTGTACTACCTGAAAAAAGGCAGCGTAAAAATTTACATGACCTCAGAAAACGGCGCAGAAAAAACGCTGCGTATCCAGTCAGACGGCGGCGTTTTTGGAGAGGCTGCCTTTTTTGATCGGCAGCCGCGGGTGTCCTCGGCAAAAGTGCTGGAGAAGTCGGAGATTGTGGCAATTTCCCGGGAAATTTTGTCGGCGCATATCCAAAAGCACCCGGAATTTGCCTTTTCTTTGATGCAGGCGCTTTCGGAGCGGGTGCGGCTTCTCACCGCCCAGGTGGACAGCATGGCGTTTTTGCAGGCGGATAAACGCATCGCCCGGTTCCTGGTGGAAGCCGTACAGGATCGCCCGCCGCATATTTGCTGTACCGACGAAGAATTGGGCGCCCGGGTAGGGGCTTCGCGGGTAACGGTGAACCGGATTCTGCGCAGGTTTGCCCGGTTGGGATGGGTGGAAACACGGTATCGGGAAATCTTTATTCTGCGGCTGGATGCATTGGCAGATTTTTCATGTACATAAGCTGCTGCTTTGGGGGAAGATAGGGATACAACCCTTCCGGGCGGATTTTCCACTGAAAAAGAAAAACCTGTGGAAAATCCGGGCGCATCCCCCTATTCTGGTGAAAGGAAGGGCCGACCATGAAATTCAAACATGTGCGCGATAAAAAGAAATACCAGCACCTTCACCCATTGTATTTCGAAAAAACCTTTTTGCGGGTGCTGCCTGTGTTTTTCCTTCCGCTGATTCAGGTGGTGCTCAGCGGCGGGAGCCCTTCGCCGTACCTGATTACCGGTTCTACTGTGCTGGTTTTCTATTTCAGCATGCTGTGGCAGCAATCCCGGTGGGAAGATTCCCCCTCTGCATACGGCTTTTGCCATGGGCTGTTTTTGCGCCGGATTACCCTGATCCCAAAATGGTGGGCGCTGCATTTGCAGCGGGAAACCTCTTTTTTGGGGTTTCTCACCGGTGCGGTATTTTTTCAGCCGGGCTCTCCGGCCCCCGGCAGCGAGCGGGTTCCATTACTCCGGCGTCATGCGCCGCGGCTTTATGCGCCGCGAAAGAAAAACTTCCACGATGCGTCGATTCCCAGGGCGCTGCTTTCAGCGGCCCTGCTCTCTAACCCTGCTTCCGGGCTGCTGCTGGCGACCATCTTTTTCCGTTCTGTCAGTTCCCTGCTGGGAACCGAGATTGCACGGCGCATTGTAGACGCTGCTGACCAGCGCGTCCGGCTTATTGCGCTGGGAATCCCTCCGGCCATCGCCGGTATCAGCTGGATGTTTCTGGCCGGATGGGCGGTTGCCTTCCTGCGGGAGACGCTGGCGCTGCTTCCTTTTTCCTGGTACCGCCAGGGAAGGCGGATTTTTTTCAAAATGGGGGTTTGGCCGCGCCGGGAATCCAGTGTATTGATTCCCTCTATGGGTTCTGCGGTGCTGCTGCAAACATTGCCCATGGTGCTGCTGGGGATTTATCGTGCAGAGGCTTCTCTCAATGGCGGCGGGCGGGTTATCCTGCACCCGGCGCTTGGGCGCAAAGAGCGCCCCGCCCTGCATTGGGTTTTTCCCAAAACAGATTCCCCAGACTTGCAGCCGCATGGAAAAGCCTGGTTTTCATTTTTGTGGCTGCCGGTGTTGATATTTTTGCTGCTTCTGCTTCTGGAAGAACGCATGCTGCCATTTTTGGATTTTCTCATGCCGGTGTTCCCATTGCTGTTTTTGCCGGCACTGTGGTTTTTTGCCATGCGGCTGTTGGGGTACTGCTTTTCAGAAGCCTCCTTTCGCGATGGGTTGGTGTATATGCGCGGAATCCGTATTTTTACCCTGTTTTCTGCTCGGATTGACCCTTCCCATATCACAGGTGTACAGTTCTTACAGAACCCTGCCCAGCGCTTTACCGGCCGCTGTACGCTGGTGCTCCAAACTACCGGCGGTTGGACGGCGCAGTACCGGTTGTATCACATTTCTTTATCAAAAGCCCAAAAGTGGGTACAGGAAAATCTGGGAATCTCTTCTGATATTTGAGGTGGCGTATGAATTATCAAGAAGCCTATTACCGCCTGTTCAATGCGGTAAGCGACTGTATTCTGCTTTTACAGCAAGCACAGCAGGACACAGAAGAAATGGCCTGCCGGTTGGAAGAGCCGAAAATGACACTGCTTCCCGCTGTAAAAGTTCAAAAACATTCTGAAAAAGGTGAATAAATTCAAATAAAGAAAAATGATCTTTCCTTTCGGGTATACACTGTAGTCACGGCACTGTGCCGGTGTATTGAAAAAGGCGGGCTTACCGAAACAGACGGAAAAGCCGCAAGCAAAGGAGAGGTTTTGATGGATAAACGAACAAGAGTGCTCAATGCATTTCGCAATCAGCCGGTGGACCGTCCTCCGGTGGGATTCTGGTTTCACTTTCCAGAGGATGCCGCCCACGGACAGGCGAGCATCGACGCACATCTGGGCTACTATAACCAGATCGATGTGGATATGGCGAAAATCATGTGCGACGGATTTTTCTACTATCCGTTGCCTGAAACATTGAAAACACCGGCGGATTGGGACACGTTAGAGCCGCTGGATCGGGATCATCCCTTTATCCGCGAGCAGGTGGAACGCGCCCGGGGCGTACGGGACGGTGTAAAGCAGGATATCTGCATGTTTTATAATGTGTTTGCGCCGTTTTCCTCCATCCGTTTCGGCACTTCTGATGGGTTTGTCATGCGTTCCCTGCAGGAAAATCCCGAAGGCGTACAGCATGCACTGCATGCAATCGCCCAGACCAATGCTCTGCTCTCAGAGCTGTTGATTACCGAGGGCGGTATGGACGGTATTTATTACTGTGTGCAGGGCGGGGAATTTGACCGCTTTACCCCCGAAGAATACCGGAAATGGATTACCCCCAGCGACCGCTTCGTGCTGGAACATGCCAACCGGTTCAGTCCGTATAATATCCTGCACTGCTGCGGCTGGGCAGGAATCCGCAACAATCTGGAAATTTGGCAGGATTACCCCGCCGCTGTGTTTAACTGGGCGGTATTTATTGAGGGGATGAGCCTGACCGAGGGCCGCAAGTTCTTTGGAAAGCCCGTGCTTGGCGGATTTGATAACCGCAAAACCGGATTGCTGTACAACGGTACGCGGGAAGAGATTGCTGCGTTTACCCGGAAGCTGGTGGAAGAAACCGGCAGCACGGGGTTGATTATCGGTGCAGACTGCACGCTGCCCGGAGATGTACAGCGTGAGCGCATCGAGTGGGTTGTTGACGCTGCAAAAGAATTGGCCGAAAATTAAATCAATCAAACAGAAAGGCAGCCGGGCCGCAGGAAAATTCTGCGGCCCGGCTGCCTTGTTGCAGGGGGAGTTATGCCAGCGCCTTGCCCAGCTGTTCGCAGGCAGCTTTGGCGTCGTCATCAGGTGCTTCGTTGCAGATTACACTGTCGCAGGCCAGCACAGCGCCGTCATCCAGGCAGGTCTGTTCCCAGGTGCGCATCCACTCGCCGTCGCCCCAGCCATATGAGCCGAACAGTGCAATCTTTTTGCCCGAAAGAAAGGCTTCACAGTCTGTGAACATGGGTTCAAACTCGCTTTCTTCCAGCTGCTCTGCACCCATCGAGGGGCAGCCGAATGCAATGGCGTCAAATTCACTTACCTTTGCACCGCCAAAATCGCAGGCTTCAAAGACTGTTACCTCTGCCCCGGCTTCAGAAGCGCCGGAAGCAACGGATTCTGCCATGGCCTGGGTATTGCCGGTTCCGCTCCAATACACAACTGCTACTTTGCTCATACGTTTTGTCTCCTTTGTGATAGTCAGATTTTGGCGGGAAACCGCCGGTTTCAGGAAGCCACCGTGAGCTGTGACAGGCTTCTTCCGCTGTCAAACAGCCGCAGATACACTTCCCTGCATTTTTTGAATCGGGCAAACGCTGCTTCTGCCTGCTGCCGGTCGCCGTAAACCTTCCAGCAGCCGATGCATTTGCAGTTTTGCCCGCGATTTTCAATAAATCCCTGCACATCCTCTGGAGGATACCCCAGAAACAGCCCGATTTCATGGGGGAATTCCCCGTTTTCCGCCAGCCGGCATTTCAGGCAGTCCAGTGCTTCGCGCGTGGTACGGCACGGATATCCGCCCCGGCACAGGATACACTGCGCGGTGTGATCCAGAAGATCGCGCGCCAGCTTTTTTTCACGATACACATATACCAGCAGGCTTTTACCGGTGTCGCGCAGGACTTCCAGCGAAACGCCGCGTTCTTCCAATACACTGCGCCACCGGGTCAGCACGGTTTTTCGGTCTTCTGCGTTTTGTACCGGGACGGTAAACAGGCTGGCGGTTTTCAGGTTCGCCAGTGTCGCGCACCCGTTTTCAATCAGAAGTTTTTCCAGCATACGTCACCTCGCGCCGCAGTGTTGGCGCAGCAGGTTTTCCAGCGCAGAAATGCTGCTGGTGTGTACGCGCGCGATGGGCACACAGTTTCGCTTGGCTTCCTGAGAAGCGCTGATTACCATTTTGTGCGAAACCGTATTGATAAACAGAATCAACAGATCGGGCGTTCCCAGCTTCTTTTTCAGCGCCCCGTTTTCCTTTACGAAGACTTTGGCTTTGCAGCCGTAGCTTTTGCATACGTCTTCATATTGACACACCATTCGTTCGTTTCCGCCGACAATGACAACGCTCATCCTGTGATCCTTCCTTTCCGGTTGACGATTCGGTTAGTTTAGTCTAACTTATAAATTAAAAAAAGAGCCCTTCACGAGCTTTGGTTAGTCTCTGCTAACCAATAATATCATATTCAAAGAAAGACGTCAAGGCTTTCTGAAAAAATTGCCGGAAAGATAAGGCTGCACCGGGAATGTTCCACGGTGCAGCCGCTCTGTTTCGTTCTGTTCTTTTCTTTTCAGTTAAAAATTGTGCTGGAAGGTTTGGCCGGACGGGAGATACGGGCAAGTTCATAAACCACGTCTGCCTCCCGGGCCACATCTGGGGAATGGGTCACCAGGATGACACATTTCCCCTCATTTGCCAGTTGGCGGAAGATAGCCATGATTTCATCCTGCGTTTCCCCGTCCAGGTTCCCCGTAGGCTCATCTGCCAACAGGATTTGCGGGTCATAAGAGATGGCGCGGGCGATCGCCACGCGCTGCTGCTGTCCGCCCGAAAGCTTGAGCACACGCCGCTGCATCTCATCTTCGCTGAGCCCGACTTTTTGCAGCAGCGCCCGCGCTGTCTTCTTTTTGTTTTCATATTGCTTCCCGGAAATGTTCATGGAGAGCAGTACATTTTCTTCGGCGGTCAGGTGCGGCAGCAGGTTGAAGCTTTGAAACACGACGCCGATGCAGCTGCTGCGGAAGCGGTACTTGTCAATTTTGGCAATGTCCTGCCCGTTCATCAGGATTTTTCCGCCGGTTGGGGCTGCCAGGCTGGAAAGCAGCGAAAGCAGCGTCGTTTTTCCTGCGCCGGACTTTCCCACAATGGCATAGATTTTGCCTGCCTCAAATTCAAAATTGACATGTTCCAGCACATTGGCGCCTGATTTTTCATAGCGGTAGCTGACGTCTTCCATTTGTAAAATACTCATTTGCGCACCTCCGTCATGTTCTGCTGGAAAGGATTTTCAGGGGTTCATAGCGGGTAATGGTCACAATCGCCGCCAGACTGGAGACAATTGTCAGCAGAATTCCCACGCCTACCAGCTGCAGCACGACGGTGAGGTCTGTTGCGCTGGTCACGGAATCAATATAGGAAACCGGGCCGCTGCCCTGCATTCCGCCTCGCTGCATGGATTGCCCGCCGTTGTTGTCAGGCGCCTGCATTTGCGAGGGGTCTTTGCCAAAATTCCCGGCAATCTGTTCCTGTGAAGTCTGGCTGCTGGCAGTTTGGCCGGCCAACAGCTGGTTGGTTACGGGCACAGAGAGGCATGCACCCGCTGTGGTGCCGATGAGGAATGCCGCCAGCGTGACACAGAACAGCTCACAGACGAACTGCATGGCAATTTTACGTTTTTTCATGCCGATTGCAGCCAGAACACCGATTTCATATTTGCGTTCGCGCAGGTTGAAAATGTTGAGCACAACCAGAATCAGGCCGCCTACCAGCAGTA
Source organism: Candidatus Gallacutalibacter pullistercoris (assembly GCA_018710915.1). Lineage (GTDB taxonomy): Bacteria > Bacillota > Clostridia > Oscillospirales > Acutalibacteraceae > Heritagella_A > Heritagella_A pullistercoris. Next base: position 3,790 of record DVIY01000144.1, on the reverse strand, counting down.
CCACCAGGAAGAACCATCCAGCCATGGTGCTCAGCGTGTTCAGAGGGGTGAGGCTGTTTTCAAAGGAAGCCAGGTCCTGTGATGAGACGGTATATTCCTCACTCAGCCCCAAATCATAGACGGCATCACAGAAGTACTCATAGTGTTCTGCCGAAGAAAAGGAGTTCGCCTTCTGGTGGGTCTTCCATTTGCCCGGCCATCTCCTGCATGGCGGCGGAGCGGTCAAAGTTGATTTGGGCGGTAATGCTCATCTGAGAAAGGGTGTCGGTGCGGGCCGTTTCTGCGGCCTGCCGGATGGAAAGGGCCAGACAGCCGGAAAGCGAAATAATCAGCGCGATCAGGCCGATCAGGATATTCCGGCCTTTGCTGCGGATAATGCTTTTCCAGGCGTTTTGAATGATATACATAAACCAAGCAACCTCCTGCCTGCAATATTGGTTTGCCCCCTGATTATAGATGCACAACCTAAATAGCGCCTAAATCGCCGCAGGTTTAGGGGGGATTTAGAATCTCGCGGTATGATATAATAAAAAGGAAGTACAGGAGGGATTGGCATGAAGCTGCTGTTTGCTGAAGACGACCGGGATATTTCACGGGCAGTCTCGACCGTTTTAAAAAGCCAGAAATATACCGTAGATACCGTGTTTACAGGTACAGACGCCTATACCTATGCCAGTGCCGGGCAATATGACGGCATCATTCTGGATATTATGATGCCGGGCATGGATGGCCTGGAAGTGCTGCGCAGGCTGCGGCGGGAGGGGGTGCAGACCCCGGTGCTGCTGCTTACCGCCAAAGCGGAGCTGGAAGACCGTGTAGCCGGGCTGGACAGCGGGGCGGACGATTACCTGCCAAAACCGTTTGCGGTTTCTGAGCTGTTGGCGCGTATCCGGGCCATGCTGCGGCGCAAGGGGGATTTTACGCCGGATATCCTGACATTTGGCGGGCTGGAGCTGAACCGGAGTACCTTTGAAATCGGGTTTGGCGGAAAAACGGTCTCGCTGGTCGCACGGGAATATCAGGTCTTTGAACGGCTGATGGAACGGGCCGGTTCGATTATCACCACCGACAGCCTGATGGAACAGGTATGGGGCTGGGATTCTGAGGTAGAGGTAAGCATCGTTTGGGTGACAATTTCCAACTTGCGCAAAAAGCTGGCAGCCATCGAAGCCCCTGTCGGAATACACGCGGTGCGCGGGGTGGGGTATAAACTGGAGGAAGCTTCATGCTGCGCGAATTGAAAAAGCGGTTTATTTTTATTGTGATGGTATGCATGTTCTGCATCTTTTTCCTGCTTCTCTTTGCCATCAACCTCTTTAACTTCACCAACCAGCAGCAGAAAATTTCACGCACCATGCAGACATTGGTGGAAAACAATGGGAAACTCCCGCTGGAACGTGCCCCGCACGATTCAATGCGCCCGGAAGAGCCGGGCCGCTCACATCAGGATATAGAAGCGCCGTTTATGGTGCGGTATTGCAGCGTGTACCTGGATGAAGGGTATGGAATTATCCGGATTTCTACCGACCGCATTGCGGCGATTTCGACACAGGATGCCGCTGCCTATACAGAAGAAATCCTGGATAGCGGGGAAACTTCGGGGCAGATTGCGGGGTACCGGTTCCAGCTGGCTTCCCAACAGGATGGATATGTACTGGTATTGCTGGACACTTCTGTGGAGCAGCGGAATATCTTTTCGCTGTTTGTGACTTCCGGCGTTATTGGCATAGGGGCATACCTGCTGGTCTTTGTGCTGGTGGTGGCAGTTTCCGGACGGGTGGTAAAACCGATTGCCGAAAGCTATGAAAAGCAGAAGCAATTTATTGCCGATGTCAGCCACGAACTCAAAACGCCCCTGACGGTGATTTCGGCTGATTCAGAGATTCTGGCCATGACCTTTGGCAAGAATGAATGGTGCGACAGCATCGATAAGCAGACAGCCCGTATGCGCCACCTGATTTCGCGCATGATTACGCTGGCGCGCATGGATGGCGAAGAACCCGCCGCTGAACAGGCGGAGTTTTCGCTGAGTGAGGCGGTATACGATACGGCGATGGCGTTTGAACCTTTGGCAAAGCGCTGCGGGAAGAGGTTTACCGTGCGGGTTTCGCCGGATATCCTGTATACCGGAAGCGAAGCCGAGCTGCGGCAATGCGTCTCTATCCTGCTGGATAATGCGGTGAAATACTGTGATGACGGCGGGGAGATCACCGTTTCCCTGCGTTGGGAAAAGCACATCCTGCTGGATGTGGCAAATACGTACCGTCAGGCGCAGTCGCTGGACTGCCGCCGCCTGTTTGACCGGTTTTACCGCGCAGACCAGGCGCGCAGTGTTGCAAACAGCTATGGGCTGGGGCTTTCTATCGCCCGCTCGATACTCCGGCGCCATCATGCCAGTATTACCGCGCGCCCCAGTGGAAAAGAATCAATCCTGTTCCGGGTGCGGTTTTGAAAATTTGTGGTATAATAAAAGAAAAACATTGTCAGGAGGGAAACTTCATGCAGGAAATCTATGAGTTTTTGAAGGAATGTGGTACATACTATCTGGCCACGGTGGAGGGCGACCAGGCACGGGTACGGCCTTTTGGCACGATTGATATGTTTGATGGACGGCTGACCATCCAGACCGGGCGGAGCAAAGAGGTATCCAAACAGATTCTGGCCAATCCGAAGATTGAAATCTGTGCTTTTAACGGGAAAAGCTGGCTGCGTGTTTCTGCCCTGGCAGTAGAAGACGCCCGGCTGGAGGCACAGGAGCATATGCTGGAAGCGTATCCCTCTTTGCAGCGGATGTATCAGCCCGGCGATGGGAATACACAGATTTTTGCATTGGAAAAGGGGACTGCTGTGTTTTCTTCTTTTACAGAAGAGCCGCATACCATCCATTTTTAAGGGCTGTTTCCAAATTATAGAAGAAGCGCACACATCTTTTGGGACGTGTGCGCTTCTATGTTTCAGAGGGAATTGGCGGCAATTCGCGCCGGTATGTATCGGGCGAAACACCCGTGCGCATTTTGAACACGCGCGAGAAATACGATTCATTTTGAAAACCACAAACCTGGGCAATTTTATTCAGCCGCCAGTTGGTGGAAAGAAGCAGGTTTTTGGCTTTTTCCATCCGAAGTTCAATGAGGTCTTCGTTGGGGCTTTTGCCAAAACGCATTTTATACAGTACGGAAAAGCGGCTGCAGCTCAAGCCGACTTCCCCAGCCATGCGTACAACACTCCAATCCTCTTCCAAATGTGCCCATACATAGCTGCGCAGTTGTAAAAAACCTTTGTATTGAATAGTATTTTTTTCTTTATATTCTTTGTAACTTTGGGCCAGATGGAGCAGCATGGCTTCGGCCAGATTGCTGCATTTATATTCCCAGAGCGGCAAAAGGGAGTTCCGTTCGCGCAGAATCCTTTGCAGATAGGCACGCAGGAACAGAGGGTTCCGGGTCCTGATCAGGCGGTTGACCGGAAGCCCCAGTTTACCGAGAAAATCCTCCATCTCTTCTGCGGTAAGGTACAGCCAGTCTTCTATAAAGCCACATTCCGCATTTACAGGCGTATGGCGATATTCTATGAAATCCGGTGACTTGATAAAACAGTCTCCGGGCTGGGCCAGCTGCATACCGGATTCCGTCATGACCATACAATCCGTCACAAAACAGATGATTTCCCAAAGGCTGGCTTTCCCTTTTCGGTGTATCACATGAGAAATCTCGTGCCGGGTATTAATATCAATATGGGTAATCCTGTACATTTGCCCCTGAGTCCTTTCTAAAACTATACATTATCATAC
>DVIY01000143.1 GCA_018710915.1 Candidatus Gallacutalibacter pullistercoris | reverse complement strand
CTACCCCGCGGCGCAAAAGTTTTCGTCCACATTTTTCAAAAGGTGGTGGGTGTCCAGAGGGCAACGCCCTTTGGCCGCTCTCCGCAGAGAGCGGAACTCTTTATGCATCAGGAAACGCAGGAAGGGGTGAGGAAACAGCCCGGTGGGCTGTTTTTGAGGGGAAACCCACGTCTGGGGTTTCCCCTTTAAAAATTCCTTCCTTGTGCAATTTGCCAGCAGCGAAGAACTTTTTCTACAGGCTGAGGCCCGGAGCTTTTGCTCCGGGCCTTCTTGTCCATCTTCTTTTTTATACCGCGTCAAAGCCCAGCTGGAAGGCCTTGCGGTTCATCTCCAAAAACTTGGCCGGGACAGTCTCTTCAATGGCTTTCAGCCAGACTTCCGGGTCCTGCTGCAAGCTCTTGGCCATAGCGCCGATGAGCACCACGTTGACCGCCTTTACAGAACCGGCCTCTTCTGCCAGAGACAGCGCATCCACTGCCAGTACCTGTACCCCCTTGGCAGCAATGGCGTCCAGCACCCCTTCCGGGTACTTGGCCGCACCGGTGACTACCGGCATGGGGTCCATCTTCTGGGTGTTCACCACCACAGCTCCGCCCTTTTTCAGATAGGGCAGGTACCGGGCAGCTTCCAGCTGCTCAAAGGCCAGCACAATGTCTGCTTCGCCTTCTTCGATAATGGGGGAATACACCTTTTCGCCATAGCGCACATAGGTCACCACGGAGCCGCCGCGCTGGCTCATACCGTGAACCTCGCTCACCTTGACATCAAAGCCTTTGGCGGTCATGGCCGCGCCCAGCAAACGGCTGGCCAGCAGGGTCCCCTGCCCGCCTACACCGACAATCATTACACTTTTTCCGTTACTCATTCTGCGGCACCTCCAATGGCTTTTTTCGGGCAAAGGCTCTCGCATACGCCGCAGCCCACGCACTGGGTACGGTCGATGCAGGCTTTGCCGTCGCGGATGCTGATGGCCGGGCAGCCGATGCCCAGGCAGGCTTTGCAGCCGATGCAGGAATCAGCGTCCACGGTCAGGGCGGGCTTGTGCTTCACATATTTCAGCAGGGCGCAGGGGCGGCGGCTGATAATCACCGACGGCTCCTCTGCGGCCAGTTCTTCTTTCAGTGCCTGCTGTACGGCGGGCAGGTCATAGGGGTCTACCACCCGCACCCGGTTGATGCCAATGGCGTGGCAGAGGGCTTCCAGGTTCACCGCGCTGGTGGGGTCACCCTTGATGGTGTAGCCGGTGGTGGGGTTCTGCTGGTGGCCGGTCATGCCGGTGATGGAGTTATCCAGGATAATCACCACCGAATTGCTGCGGTTGTAGGCGATATCAATCAGGCTGGTGACGCCGGAATGGATAAAGGTGGAGTCGCCGATGACGGCCACCGACTTCTTCTCGGCCTCTTCCCCGCGGGCTTTGTTGTAGCCATGCAAAGCGGAGATGGAAGCGCCCATGCAGATACAGGTATCCATGGCGCTCAAGGGGGCGGAAGCGCCCAGGGTATAGCAGCCGATGTCGCCGCTCACATACACCTTTGCCCGCTTGAGGGCATAGAACAACCCGCGGTGGGGGCATCCGCAGCACATCACCGGCGGACGGCCGGGGATGGCTTCGTCCAGGGTATCGAACTCGGGGTCTTCACCCTTCATCAGCTTGCGGATAATCTTCTGGGAGAATTCTCCGCAGCGGGGGAACAGGTCCTTGCCGGTAACGGTGAGGCCCAAAGACTTGCAGTGGCTCTCCACCACGTCGTCCAGCTCCTCAATGACGTACACCTTCTCGTTGGCGGCGGCGAAGCCCTTCAGCAACTGGTCGGGCAGGGGCCACAGCATCCCCAGTTTCAGATAGTTGACGGAATCACCCAGCGCCTCGTGGGCATACTGGTACACAGCGCCTTCTACAATGACACCAACCTTTGCGCCGTTGTCTTCCACCACGTTGATGCCGGAGGTCTCGGCCCACTGGCGCAGGGCTGCGGTGCGCTCCTCTACCTTCACATGCTTGGGCTTGGCAAAGGCGGGCAGCATCACGTTTTTGGCGGGGTTCTTTTCATAGGGTTTCAGCTCGTGTTCTTCCCGCTCTCCCAGCTCCACCAGGCTGCGGGAATGGGCGATACGGGTGGTGAGCCGCAGGATAACCGGCACATCAAACTGTTCGGAAAGGTCATAGGCCAGCTTGGCAAAATCCCGACATTCGGCAGAATCGGCAGGCTCCAGCATGGGGGTCTTGGAAGCCCGTGCATAATGGCGGGAATCCTGCTCGTTCTGGGAGGAGTGCATTCCCGGGTCGTCGGCCACGCCGATGACCATACCGCCGTTGACGCCGATATAGCTCATGGTGAACAGGGGGTCAGCAGCTACATTCAGGCCCACGTGCTTCATGGCACAGAAAGAGCGCGCCCCGCCAAAACTGGCGCCGGAAGCCACTTCCATGGCCACCTTTTCATTGGGTGCCCACTCGCAGTAGATTTCGTCGTATTTCGCCGCATTTTCGGTGATTTCGGTGCTGGGGGTTCCCGGGTAACTGGAAACTACCCGCACACCGGCTTCATACAATCCCCGGGCAACGGCTTCATTGCCCAGGAGCAGTTCTTTTTTTGACATATCGCAGCCTCCATTGCAGAATAATTTAAAAAATATGGGAGTTCAATTCTAATCACCCACATAGTTGGAATCGTTTTTGCCAGAGTAAAGGAACTTATCTATTTTTTCTGCTGCCAACTTCGGCGGCTTTTCGCCGGTGCAGGAGAAAAGGTCATATCCATTGTCTTGCCGGACTTTTACAAACAACACATAATCGCGTGTATAGGCAGAAAAGTTCGCGACATTTTCTGCGACTTTTTCCATCTTGCCGTCAAGCACGCGGTTCAGTGTCCAGCCGCCGCCCGAAAAGTCACTGAGAAAATACAGGGTGCCGTCTTCGGTGAACTGGATTTGCCCGGTATTCATATTTTGGGCGATGACCTTGCCGTTTTCATACAGCTTTCCCAGATAGGAGCCCAAACTGTAATACAGCCTGCCCTGTGGGGTCAGGTAGAATTTTGTAACATCTGTGGCTTGGATAAACGATTGTGAAACAACGGCATCCTCTTCCAGCTTTCCGAGCCATAACCCTGATTTGGAAGCATCGCTGCCCGTATTATAGGCACACACCCAGTCTCCGGCCCGCTGAAACAATTTGGGATATTCCAGTGTGTTTTCAGAGAGGGGGTACAGCTTCTCCTGCACCGCTACAAAAGCCGGCTCTTTTGCAGAGGGATAGTAGCTTCCTGAGGCATAGATTCTGGCATAGATTCCAACATACTCAATGCCGCCAGGCTCCATGCCGTCCAGAATCGTGCGCAGCGAAGAAAGGCTCAGCTTTTCCCGCGTTTCTTCCATTGTCGGATATTGCAGGCGGGAGAGAAGGGCTGCCTGATCCTTTTCCATCGCCTGAACAGAGAAATCCAGGTCATCCCCCATATGGTGAAATTCGCTTCCGTCAAAGTAATAAACTGTATGCTGAACCGGAGGGACTGTCACGCCCTCCATTTGCCGGAGCATCTCTTCGCCTTCTTCGCCGGGAAGATCATTTTGGATCAGGTCGGTAACCGGGACGGGGGCTCCCCGATAGCAGACAAAATAAGCTGTCCCATTCTCGAGAATATAGCAATTGAAAATGTTGTCCAGAACCACTTCGCTTTTCCCATCCTGCCACTTGCAAAGCGATCTGTTTTCGTCTTTCCCTTTGAAATAATACAGCCGGTCTTCCGAAAGCAGAAGTGGTATGACATCTGTGGATTCCGAACCCAACTCTGTCAGGGTGTGCGGGTCATAAATCACAAACTCAAAATCACTGTTTGTTACCAGTAGATTTTCATTTTCCAAAATTCTCTGCCCCATACCGACAGAGCCGATCTGTTTTTCCTCTTTTGTCTCAAGATTATATTGATACAAAGCAAAGGTCTCGCCCTCTGCTTCGGCAGCCTGGTAATACAGATACTTTCCATCTTGAGAAAACTCATAAAACCAGATGGGAGTTTTTCCGAAAGAGAAGGTTTCTCCCTGCGACGGTTGTAATTTTAACATTCTGGTCTCTGGCTCAATCCAGGCGAAGTTTTTCTGATCTGGGCTGACTTTCAGATAGTTCTCTATGTCGAAAGTGTATGGCGCAATCTGCCGGGGCTCTCCGCCTGCCGGAAGCGCCATCATCATACCATCCTGAACAAAAAATGCAGGCTCTTCTGGAAGAGAGACGCTGCGAGGCCACAGCTGTATGGCCGCCGTGATAATAAGCACAAGCACCACCACGCCAGCGGCAATTTTCTGCCAGAGTTTCAATTTTTTGGGCGCAGTCGGTGTGTTTTCTTCCGTTTCTTCTTCATTTACAGGAGAGGATTTCGGTGTTTCTTTCTCCGGTTCAGGCTGCGGGGGCGCAGACCATTGCAGCAGTTCTTCCACCGGAAAATCCTTTTCCGGCTCCGATGAGGAAGGGGATTCCTCATTTTCCGGGCGGCGGAACAGGCTATCATCCCCCGAAGGGGAATCGGATGCAATACCACAGCTGGGGCAAGGCCCCTGCCCGTCCCAGGAGGTCCCGCAGAATGGGCACTGTTTCAAAAAAAGGCCTCCCTTTATTCTTTTTCGTTGCGCAGGTCCAGAATACGCTTGGCCTTGCCCTGGAAGCGTTCCAGCGACTTGGGTTCTACCAGCGTGACTTTGGTTTCCAGACCCAGCACGCTCTTCAAGCGGTCATGGATGCGGCGCTGCAATTTCTCCAGCTCGCCAAAGCTTTCCAGCAGGCTGCTGTCGATCAGTTCGACCTTGACTTCCAGCGTATCCAGGAAGTTCTTCTTGCGCACCACCAGCTGATAGTGCGGGCCTACATTCTCGGTGCCCACCAGCACGCTCTCGATCTGGGACGGGAATACGTTCACGCCCTTGATGATGAGCATGTCATCGGTACGGCCCATGACCTTTTCCATGCGGCAGCCGGTGCGTCCACAGGCGCAGGGCTCATAGTTCAGCCGGGTGATGTCTTTGGTGCGGTACCGCAGCACAGGCATGCCCTGGCGCAGCAGCGTGGTTACCACCAGCTCGCCGGATTCACCCGCAGGCTTCTGTTCCAGCGTGTCGCGGTCGATGATTTCGGGCAGGAAGGCGTCCTCGGCAAAATGCAGGCCGTTGCGGTATTCACATTCACCGGCAACGCCCGGGCCGGTCAGCTCGGTCATGCCGTAGTTATCGGTCACAAAGATATGCAGGTTCTTTTCAATCTGCTCGCGCATTTCAGCGGTGCAGCCCTCGCTGCCCAGCAGGCCGATGCGCAGCTTGTAAGCCTCGGGCGGATATCCGCTTTCGCGCACCATCTCACCCAGATACAGGGCATAAGAGGGGGTAGCCACCAGGCCGGTCACGCCGAAATCGCGCATCATCATCAGCTGCTTCTGGGTGTTGCCGGAAGAAGCGGGGATGACCGTCGCACCGAGCTTTTCAAGGCCATAGTGCAGGCCCAGCGCACCGGTAAACAGGCCGTAGCCAAAGGAAATCTGGAAAATATCGTCCTCTCTGGCGCCGCCGGCATAGGCGATACGGGCCACCTGCTCTGCCCAGTTGTCCAGGTCTTCTTTGGTATAGGCGCCCACGGTGGGCTTTCCGGTGGTGCCGGAGGAAGCGTGGATGCGGACAATCTCCTTCATAGGACGGGCCAGCATGCCAAAGGGGTAGTTATCGCGGATATCATCCTTGGTGGTGAAGGGGATGTACTGGATATCCGACAGGGTTTTGATGCGGTCGCCGGTAATGCCGGCAGTGCCCAACCGTTCATGATAGAAAGGCACGTTATTATAGCAGTAATCCACCATCCACTTGAGCCGTTCGAGCTGCATGGCCTCGATCTGCTTGCGGGGCATTGTTTCGATTTCCTTATTGAAGTACACAGGAAGCACCTCCATGCCGTTTTTGATTTTGTATGTGCAGCGCACACCTTCTCGGGCTCTGCCGGAAGATAGCAAAAAACAGCGGAACGATACCGGAAACGCTGCGCGCCCGGGTTCCGCCGTTGTATTCAGCTTCCCTCTTCGGGTTATTCATGCTTTAACTCGAAAAAGTGTATCTTTATTGTACCTTTTTCCCGGGCAATATGCAAGAGATTTTACCGGAATTTAGCAAAGCAACCGGATGTTATATTGTTTTTTAGCCAAAAATCACAAATTCACTCTGCCGGCTGCACAAAAATAGCCTGTTGTTCCTGCCGAAGCTCTTCCAGCAAAGACGCTTTGTTTTCCGGTTCCCCGTGGCCGGTGCAGCACCGGTCAAAAGGCAGGGCTTCCATCCAGTTAATCATCTGTGACAGCAGCGCCGGGTCATAGCCGCCGTCCAGATGATAAAAATCGCCGCACGGCGCATCGCCCAGAAAAGCAAAACGCTCTTCGGGTAGCAGCACAATAACATTGTCTTCCCCATGGGCAGCGGGCAGATGCAGCAGCCGCGCGGTGATGCCGCCCAGTTCCAGCGTCAGCTCTTCGGTAAACACAATCTCCGGCAAGGCTACCCGGATTTCCTGTGGGTCGCGGTATTCCACACGGATATGCTCGTCACAGAAAGGAATCTCCTCGCCGGTTTGCAGCCGCTGTGCCATCGCTTCGGGCGTCCAGCGCCAATGCGAAACGGTTTCCAGCATGGCGCGTGTTTCGGCACAGGCAATAGATGGGCAGTCCAGTGCACACAGGCCAAAGGTATGATCCCAGTGCCAGTGCGTGAGCACGGTGAAAGAGGGGCTGGGCAGGTGCAGCCGCTTCAGTTCCTGCTGAAACTGCGCCAGATGTGCCGGGGAAGCGCCGGCATCAACTTGCAGGGCATATTTTTCGCCGCGGATATATCCCAGTACGGGACGGTCAGTACACTCTTCGCCGGGCATCCAGTAAATCCGGCTGCTGATTTCCTGCAAACACATAAAAAATTCTCCTGTTATCAGACGATGCAGGGGAAACCTATGTCCCGGGCTTCCCCTGCAAAACTTTACTCTTACCCTGCGGCACTCGAGCTGGCCGCAGGCTGTTGTTTTTTACGATAAAAACGGTATGCCACTGCGACTGCTGCGGTCATCGCCATGACCACCGCCGCCATCAGCCAATACGCCCCGCGGCTGCCAAGCTGCTCGGTCACGACGCCTCCCAGCATGCTTCCGGCCACACTCGCAAAACCGCCCTGCACCATAGCCAGCATACTCTGTCCCTGTGAACGTTTATCCGGGTAGGTATTGCGGCTGATAAACATCACACAGCTGTAATACATGGTCATATAGGTCACGCTTTGCAGCAATTGCGAAGCCACCACAAATCCCACGCTCTCACCCGTGAGCAGGAAAATACGAACCGACATCATCACACAGGAAAACAGCAGAATTTGCATGGAAGAAAAACGCTTCATAATCCATCCGGCTGCCAGCAGAATGGGAATCTCCGATGCTGCCGAAACAAAGTTTGCCACGCCAATCAAGCCCTGGTCATACCCCATTTCGCCGATATAGACGCCCATAAAATTGCTGTTAAAGTTCATTCCCACCTGCATGACAAACGCGCAGACCATCACAAACAGATAGCTGTTGTCATAAAAGATTTTCCCCTTCTTTTTGCCGGGGTCAGAGGCTTCCGCCTTTTTCTGCTTTTGCCTGTGCCGCACGCTGCTGCCTTCTACCGGAATTTTCAGCACCAGGAAAAACAACAGCACATAGCCAGCCGCTCCCAGCAGGAACGCCATGCCCGGGTCTTCCTTCAAAAAGCCGCCCACCGCCAGCACGACAATGGAATATCCCACAGTGCCGCCAATACGGATGCGCGCATAATTGATGGAATGGCGGTTGGCATATTCCAGCGTGAGCGCATCGCTCAGCGGGACAATCGACGTATTAAAAGAAGCCAGCAGGATTGCCATCACCAAAAAGAAACCGAACCCGCTCCCAAAGCGGTACCCCAGCACGGTGGCCGCTGTTCCCAATACCACAATGGCAAGGGTCAGCTTTCTGCGGCCGGTAAGGTCACTGAAAACGCCCCACAGCGGCTGAATACAGATGGAGACCACCGGCCCCACGGCCATCAGAGTGCCAATCTCCAAAGAGCTGATTCCATTCTGCTTGTAGTACAGCGTCAGGTACGGCGAAAACGCCGCCGAAGCCATGTAAATCATGCTGTTTACCGCCAGCAGCCACAGCCATCGGTGGTCGCCGTCATCCCACTGGTAGGTGCGCACCCGGCGCACCAGGTTCCCCATTTTCATTCCCATTCACTCCCCATTTGCAAAAAGCCCCTGCACCGCGGGTACAGGGGCTTTTGTGCCTTTCTGGCTTTATTGTACGTTAGAACCAGTGGTTTGTCAACACAATTTTATAACTTGAATTTTTCCGGGTCACGGATGAACACGGGAATCACATCCA
>DVIY01000142.1 GCA_018710915.1 Candidatus Gallacutalibacter pullistercoris | reverse complement strand
AGTATTTAAAACGGAAAAAGTATTTATACCTGCTGCTGCTCCCCTGTATGCTGTATATGCTGATTTTTCAGTACATCCCGATGTACGGCGTTGTGATGGCGTTTCAGGATTTCAGCTTTAAGGGCGGATTTTTTGGAAGCGAATGGGTAGGGCTTGAAAATTTTCAATACCTGTTCAGCCTGCCGGACTTTTACAGGGTGCTCACCAATTCCATTTCACTGAGCCTGCTCCGCCTGGTGTTTGCGTTCCCAATTCCAATTATCCTGGCGCTGATGATTAACGAAATCCCCTGGCTTCGTTACAAAAAAGCCTGCCAGACGGTCATCTATCTTCCATACTTTATTTCGTGGGTGGTAATCGGCGGTATCCTGGTAAACCTGCTGTCACCTTCCTGGGGGTTTGCCAACCTGTTCCTGAAGTCAATCGGGATGGAGCCGGTGTTCTTCCTGGGGGAAGAAGAATACTTCCGGCCGATCGTGGTGATTTCCCATATCTGGAAGCAGGCTGGCTGGGACACAATCATTTATCTGGCGGCTATCACTTCCATCAACCCCGAGTTGTATGAAGCGGCGAAGATTGACGGGGCCAGCAAATTCAAACGGATTTTCTATGTGACACTGCCCTGTATCCGTTCTACCATCGTTATCCTGCTTCTGCTTAGCATCGGCGGCCTGATGGGCAACGGGTTTGAACAGATCAATGTGCTGCAAAACAGCAACAACATTATGATTTCAGAAGTTTTTGAAACTTATACATATCGTGTCGGCATGGTAAACGGCCGGTTCTCTTTTGCCACGACGGTTGGGCTGTTCAGCTCTACAGTAGGGTTCATCCTGCTTCTGCTGGCCAACTGGGCGGCCAAGCTGCTTGGCGAAGACGGAATTTTTTAAGGGAGGAGGGGCTATATGCTTCAAAATGTATCGGCTGCGCTTCCGCGCAAGAATAAAATCAAAGAAGACAAAGCGACCACCATTGTCAGCGTATTTATAGTGACCCTGTTCGCACTTTGCTGCGTTGCTCCATTTATCTATGTATTCTTTGTTTCCTTTATGCCGTATTCAGAATACATCGAGGACCCGATGAAAATTATCCCTTCACGCATCGATTTTGCGGCCTACCGGCAAATGTTTGAGCTGGATCTGCTGTGGAGCGGGTACCGGAATACCATCATTGTTACCGTGTGCGGAACGCTTTTAAACGTATTCCTTTTGGTAATTTCAGGATACCCGCTCTCCAAAACAAATCTGAAAGGCCACAAGGCGTTTATGGGGATTATCATGTTCACCATGTTCTTTAACGGCGGCATGATTCCCAACTATGTGCTGGTGCGTTATCTGAATATCGATGACACCCTGCTGGCCCTAATCCTTCCAGGATGTATCAGTGTATTCAACCTGCTGCTGATGAAGAACTTTATCACCACCACCATTCCTACAACGCTGGAAGAAAGTGCGACGATTGACGGCGCAAACGATCTCAGAATTTTGTTTTCCATCGTATTCCCGCTGTTGAAGCCGGCAATCGCCACCATGGTTGTCTTCTGTGCAGTAGGCCACTGGAACAGCTACTATTCTGCAATGCTCTATTTGCAGGACCGTGAAAAGTGGACCCTGCCGCTCATCCTCCGGGAGCTGATTGTGGTGGATAATGCAAACACCCTGTCCCAGACCGCACAGCTGCTTCAATCTCAGAATATGGCACATTCCTTTACGCTGAAAATGGCGGCTATTGTGATTACCGTATTGCCCATCTTAGTCGTTTACCCCTTTATGCAGAAGTATTTTGTCAAGGGTGTTACTCTTGGATCTGTCAAAGAGTAATTTCCAAATATAATCATTATTTTTTAAGGAGGCATAATCATGAAAGGCAAAAAAAAGTTGGCAATGTTCCTGGCGCTTACCATGCTGACGGGTGCATTGGCAGGCTGCGGCTCCAGCGATGACACCGGTTCGGGTACAGGTTCAACTGGCGGAGACAGCGGGGAAAAAGAGGTTGTCGAAATCAAAATGGTTCACATGCTGAACGCAGAAATGGATGTAAAAGACAACCCGGTCCTTGATAAGATTGAAGAAGAGCTGGGCATCCGTCTGGTAATCGAAGCTCCTCCCGTCAATGATTACTGGACCCGTACGCAGGTTATCATGTCTACCGGTTCCATGCCGGACCTGATGCTGGAAGGTACCGACGTAAACTTTGAGAAGTGGTCTTCCGAAGGGCTGCTGGCAGATATCACCGACGATATCCAAAACTATCCCAACCTGATGAAGAATATCAGCGAACAGCAGTGGGGCGACACCACAGCCCGCCATGACGGCAAGATTTATGGTGTTCCCAGATGCAACTCCTATGACTATTGGGGCTTCATGATCAATAAGGAATGGCTGGAAAACCTGAACCTGGAAGCCCCCACCACCATTGAAGAATTTATCGAGGTATGCGACGCCTTTACCAATGACGATCCAGACGGAAACGGCAAGGATGATACCTACGGCGTTTCTCTGGGCAACCAGATTACAGACCTGAGAAACGACTTCATTTCAACTGCCTACAATATTTCGCTGCATGTCGGTATGCCCGATGCAAACGGTGATTATGTGCTGAATCAGTTCAAGTCCGGATATATGGGGTATCTGGATACGCTGCGCCAGATGTATTCAGAGAATATTCTTGACCGTGAATTTATTACCCACAAGGCCAGCGAAAATGTAGAAAAATTCGCACAGGGCCGCGTAGGTATTGTGGGTGCTTCCGGCAAGAGCTATATCAGCGAGCTGGAAACCTATGGCCTCGACGTGACAAAATATCAGTACTGCCCGCCGCTGGTCCTTGAAGAAGGCGACGCCCCCAAGTATATGATGCCGCCCTCCAACTGGTGTGCATTCCTTATCAATGCAGATACCGACAAGAAAGACGATGTCCTGCGCCTGCTCGACTGGGCAAACTCTGAAGAAGGCTTTATCCTTACCCACCTGGGCATCCAGGGCGAACACTATGAGTCTTATGACCTGGATACACGTACTCTGGTCCGTACCGAAGAGCAGGAGCTGGCAGCCAAAAAGGTCTGCGGCGACATGTTCGGATTTGCCAATGCATACGACGGCCGTCCGCTGATTGAAGGCGGCGCAACCGAAGAATCCACCAAGATCTGGAGAGAAAATGTGGATGCTGCCAACGAAGGCGTAGAATATTACTATGTCCCCTTTGTCAAGTGCCTGTTCTCCATGCAGAGCGATTTCCCGGATGAAACCGAATACCTGAGCAACCTTGAGGTCCGTTATGTTACCGGAGAAGCCACCGCAGATGAGCTGAACAGCTTTATCGAAGAATACAAGGGCAAAGTGCAGGAATACTCTGATGAATATGCAGAATTCATGGCAGAGAATCCCGTTGAGATCAAGAAAAACTGAGTAACGGTTGATACAGCCGGTATTCAGGCCGGCTGTAAAAATACAAAAATATTTTATTTGCGAGGAGAATGTATGATGAGCAAGAAATTTAAATTCGGCGTATGCGTAGATGAGATCCCGCTGGCAGAAGTCAGCAGCGAATGGGAATATTTTGAAATCCCCACCGCACTGAAAGTGCTCCCCTTTGACTGCGAGGACAACTGGAACCAGATTAAGAAGGACTATCTGGATGATGCCCGCCCCACCCTGACCTCCAGCCATTTCCTGCAATTCAACGGCCTGGTAGCCTGCGGCCCCGGCTATGACAGAGAGCAGCAGCTCTTCTGGGCAAAGCGCGCATTCAGAAGAATGAATGAAGTCGGCGTAAAGATCGTCGGTGTGTACGGCGGTTTCTTCCAGCACTATGAGGGGTGGAGCGAAGAAGACCTGATGGAGCAGGCAATCGGTTTCTGCAATATCATCGCGGACGAAGCCGAGCAGTATGGCATGGAGATTGCGCTGGAACCCATGGCCAACCCCAACACCCTGTGGCCCAGCTATAAAGACGGCATCGACTTTGTGCGCAAGGTAAACCGCAGATGCATCAAGCTGATGGCCGACCTGAACTATTTCCTCAAGCTGGACGAGCCCCTCTCCGACATCAAACTGGCTCCCGAACTGTGCATCAACGCACATATCCAGGGCGACGGCGGCGCACAGCCCAACGTTGGCCAGCGCGAAGCTATCCTCACCGAGCTGTTCACCATCCTGCGTGATATCGGCTATGATAAGGGTGTTACCGCAGCTTGCCCGTGGGTCAGCACCAACGGCGCCGAGAAGGCTGACTTCCTGTATGAGACCAAGGTAACCTTTGCGTACATCGACAAGATCAGAAGCAAGGTTTACGGCGAATAATAGCACATAGAACTGGATACGGCGGCGGATGGAGGCGATCGATATCCGCTGCCGTCTCTGTTTTCAAACGAAAATCCACCTTTCAGAAAGGAATGACATATTATGAGCGATAAAATCAAGGTAGCAGTTGTAACAGAGTTTCACCCCGTAGATATGATTAATTTCCATCAGATGCTGTGGAAGTTCGATGACTGCGAGTGTTATGTACAGTCTATGGATATGCTGGCAAACGACCCGGACAACAACCAGAAATATGATGTTGTGATGTTCTATAACCTGAGCATCCCGCTGCTGGAAGACGGCAATGTCATCAAAGCCTATCTTGAAAACGTACTGGGCAAAAACGGGCAGGGCGTTATCCTGCTGCACCACGGGATCTGCTGCTATCATGGCTGGGACGTGTGGAAGGAACTTTCCGGTGTGGCAGACCGCCGCTTTAAATACCACTGGGATCAGATTGTAGACTATAAGATGGAGCTGCCCGAGCATCCCATTCTGGCCGGCGTTTCTGATTTTACCATGCAGGACGAAACCTATACCATGTCTGAGCCGGATTACGGCGAGAATACGGTGTTGATTACCACAGAGCATCCCAACAGCATGAAGACGATTGCCTGGGTGCGCAAGTACGGCGATGCCCGTGTGTTTTGTTATGAGTCCGGTCATGATAACAAAGCCTATACCAACGAAAACTTCCTGAAGGTTCTGCATAACGCTATCCGCTGGTGTGCAAAGCGCGTATAAGCTGGGAAAAGGGGAAAAAACACCATGAGATATACGAAATTGGGCGTCAGCGATATTGACGCCAGCCTGCTGGCACTGGGCTGCATGAGGATTGCCGGAATGGGTGTTTCTGATGTGGAAAAGCTGATCTCTGCTTCCCTTGAAAGCGGCGTAAACTTTTTTGACCACGCAGATATTTACGGCGGCGGAAAATCCGAAACCGTGTTCGGAGAAGCGCTGCGCCGCGGGAATTTTGACCGCAGCAAGATAATCCTCCAGTCAAAATGCGGAATCCGCCCCGGCTTCTTTGACTTTTCAAAAGAACATATCCTCAAGTCTGTAGATGGGATTCTCTCCCGCCTGGGCGTGGAATATCTGGATGTGCTGCTGCTGCACCGCCCGGATGCCCTGGTGGAGCCGGAAGAGGTAGCCGAGGCATTCGACCAGCTGTATCACAGCGGTAAGGTACGTTATTTCGGCGTCAGCAACCAGAACCCCGGACAAATGGCCCTGCTGCAAAAATATTTAAACCAGCCGCTCGTTGCCAACCAGCTGCAGCTCAGCTGTGCCTGCACCACCATGCTCGACAGCGGTTTTAACGTGAATATGACCAACGCAGCTTCGGTTGACCACGATAACAGCGCGATTGAATACTGCCGCATGAACCATATCACGATTCAAACCTGGTCTTCGCTGCAATATGGATTCTTTGAGGGCACCTTCCTCGGCAACGATTCGTATGCAGAGCTGAACTCGGTGCTGAACCGCATTGCAGAAGAAAAGGGTGTTACCCCTGCTGCTGTCGCAATTGCATGGATTCTGCGCCACCCGGCCCGTATGCAGGCGGTGGTGGGAACCACCAAGCCGCAGCGTATTCGCGAAATGGCTGCTGCTGCCGATGTTTGCCTGACTCGCGAAGAATGGTACGAAATCTATCGTTCTGCTGGCAATACACTTCCGTAAACAAAATTCTTCAAAGAAAACTCCTTCATTTCTTTGCTCTCCTTTCAAAGCCGGAACTTCCCGGCGGTTTCAGCTCCCGGTTTGCTGTTTTTCAGCAAGCCGGGAGCTCTCTATTTTGTCTGCGGTTTCTTACCAGTGAACAGAAATTGAAAGCGAAAAAGTTTACAAAGATTCGATTGTGTATAATGTACAAATGGCTTTTGTGAAAAGATGGTAATGTATTGTAATATTACTGTAAAGTCGCTTGAAAAGCAGAATCCTGGCTGTTATAATCCCAACCGTAAGCCAAACAAACACCGATTCCAAGCCATTTCAGGCATGGAAAACTGATGCAGAGAGAAGAGGATGAATTTGAAAAGAAGTAAAAAACTGGCCTGTGCTGTTCTGGCATTGACAATGGCTGCCAGCTCCGGCATGTCTGTGTTCGCTGCTACCGAGCACTGGAACGATGCTTCTGCTACCGGCGGGAGTGCAGCCTGGGCTGCCTGGAAAACCGAATGGGAGACCGTGAAGAAGGATTATCAGAAAGTAGCCCTGACGGTTGGTTCCGATGAAACCAAGCTGAATTTCAGCTGGTATTCCAAGACCCAGGAAGTCCCCAAGGTCCGCCTGGCTGATAACAAAGAGATGAAGGACGCCAAAGAGTTCTCCGGCACACAGGATGCGGCTGCAAAGTACATCAGCGAAGAGGGAACCACCGTGGAAACCGCTGAAGAAGGCGAAGCTTATTATGCTTCCAAGGTTTCTGTTGACGGCTTGAATGAGAACTCCACTTACTACTATCAGTATTTCCAGAACGGCGAGTGGAGCGAGGCTATCGAATTTACCACCCAGGACTTTGATTCTTTCAAAGCTTTGCTGTTCGGTGACCCGCAGATTGGTGCATGTAAGGGACAGGTTTCCAGCGAAAACGATGAAATGAGCGGCTATCTGGCTGCCCGCAACGATGCTTTCAACTGGAATGTCACCCTGAACACCGCTTTGAACGCCAACCCCGATACCAACTTCCTGCTTACCGCAGGTGACCAGGTCAACTCTTCCAGCAACGAATATGAGTATGCCGGTTTCCTGAATGCTTCCGCAATTCAGAACTATGCACTGTCCACTGCAATCGGCAACCATGATTCCAGCAACTCCAACTACAGCGACCACTACAACAATCCCAACTCGGGCGCGGCAGTGGAGGGGGCCACCGTTGCCGGCACCGATTATTACTATACCTACGGCAATACCCTGTTTGTCATTCTGGATACCAACAACTACAACTGTGCTACCCACGAAGCCGTCATCAAGCAGGCTGTGGCCGAGAACCCCGACGCAAAATGGAGAGTGGTAATGTTCCACCAGGACATCTACGGCTCCGGCAAAGACCATTCCGATTCTGACGGTATTGTGCTCCGCACCCAGCTGACCCCCATCATGGACGAATATGATATCGATGTCGTTCTGCAGGGCCATGACCACACCTATTCCCGCACTTATCAGCTGAGCGGCGACGGCAAAGAGCACACCGCTTATGACAACACCAACTATAAGGATGACCCCAACTATCTGGAAGAGAACAACTGCTATGTGATTAACAGCGATACCGTTGGCGGCACCGTGGTTGACCCCGAGGGCACTGTCTATCTGGAGGCCAACTCTGCTACCGGTTCCAAGTTCTATGAGCTGATTGAAGGCCAGCAGGACTATGTCGCTGAGAGAAGCCAGACCTGGACGCCTTCTTACTCCGTGCTCTCTGTTGATGAGAACTCCTTCACCATCGCAACTTATGATGTCACCACCGGCGAAATGCTGGGCGGCAGCTCCGCTTACACCATCGTGAAGTCCGCTGATAAGGCTGCTCTGAATGCAGAAATCGAAGAAGCCAAGAAACTCAGCAAGGACGACTACACCGCTGAATCCTGGACTGCTTTTGAAAATGCCCTGAAGGCTGCCGAGGCTGTTGCTGCTGATGCTGAAGCTACCGACAGCGAGGTTTCCCAAGCTGTGGCCGACCTGGCCAAGGCGAAGGCTGAGCTGGTACTGGTTGAAGAAACTCCTGCTCCCAGCGAGAAGCCCGAGGCTACCGCAACTCCCGACGCAACCGAGAAGCCAGATGCAACCGAAAAGCCTGACGCTACTGCAACCCCTGACGCAACCACCAAGCCCGAGGCTACCGTAACGCCCGATGCTGACAACAACCCCACCACCGGCGACAGCACCAACGTTGCACTCTATGCAATTGTTGCAGCTCTCTCCGCACTGGGAATCGGCGCAATCGTCTACTCTGAGAAGAGAAAGAAGAACGCCCAGTAAGTCAATACCGGAACGTGATTCACTGACCGGGTTTTTCGAAAACCGAAATGGATGCTGTGCGGGGCAGGAACGGAGACGTTTCTGCCCTGTGATTTTTCGAGGGAAGCTATGAAACAAAACAAAAAGATTACAAAAAGAGAATTGCTTGCAAAAGGAATCCTTTGCCTGCTGGCCATTGGTTTTGCGCTGTTCCTGTGGCAGTATAACCAGATAGACAAAGTGCAGTTGGTCAATACAGAAGGCCGCAGCTTTGAAAAAGCAACGGTGGTTTCCATACTTCAGGATAATTTACAGGAAGATGGGAACCGTTATGGAGATCAGAAGGTAGAACTGCGCATCAATACCGGCGAATTGGCCGGGCAAACCGTAGAAGCCACCAGCCCGAACGGGAACCTGTTTGGCGCTGTGTGCTACCCGGGCCGTGAAGTAATCGCGATTGTCAGTGTGAGCGGGGATACCAATGTCGTGACCGTGTACAGCCCTGACCGTATCCTGGCAGTTACAGGGTTTGTCGCTGTTTTCCTGTTGCTCCTGTGCGTGATTGGCGGGCGCAACGGCGCCAAATCGGCCCTGGGTCTGATTTTCACCTTTATCTGCATTTTCTTCCTGATGATTCCCATGGTTTACCGCGGAATATCGCCGTTCTTCTCGGCGGTTCTGATTACGCTGGTCACCACTCTGGTCACGATGTACCTGATCGGCGGCTTTACCGCAAAGACGTTCTGTGCGGTAGTCGGTACCGTGGCGGGCGTTGTGCTGGCTGGATTTTCAGCATGGCTGTTTGGCGCAGCGGCAGATATCGGCGGATATAATGTGAGCAATATCGAAGAGCTTCTCTTTATCGGTCAGCATACCAAGGTCAATATCGGGGAATTGCTGTTTGCAGGAATCCTGATTTCTGCATTGGGCGCGGTGATGGATGTCGCCATGTCCATTTCCTCCACCATTACCGAAATTTATTCCCAGAATCCCAGCCTGACGCGCTTTCAGCTGTTCCGCTCCGGCATCTCGGTCGGGCGCGACATGATGGGAACCATGTCCAATACGCTGGTACTGGCGTTTGCGGGCGGTTCGCTCAGCACATTGGTGCTCAACTATACATACGACCTTTCCCTGAACCAGATTCTCAACTCCAGCAGTATCTGTATTGAGATTATGCAGGGAATCTCCGGCAGTATTGGTGTTGTCATGACCGTCCCGATTGTTTCGGTGCTGGCTTCGGTACTCATCCCCAAATGGCGCTGCGAAAGCGGTCGTGAAATCGAGTGGGATGGATTTGAGGAAGAGGATGAAGAACTGCAATCCCTTCCCGACCCCGAAATGGAGCAGTAAGCAGCAAGAATCCGTTTTGAAAATATCAAGCCGCCCTGTACAGGGCGGCTATTTTCGTTGCCTTTCTCATATAAATTGTGATATAATACAAATAGTTTTCACATAAATCTGGAATCATAGCAGAAAAGAGTGTGACAGGCAATGGCAGTCCTTGCAGAAAAGCTGGAAAACCTTGAAACCCGCATGGCACAAAAAGCAACTCTCCGGCGTAAGCTTGACCGCCTGAACAATGAGCTGCGTGCATTGGAAGAACGCTGCCGCAAGGCGCAGTTTGCCATGGAACAGGCGCAGGAAGAAGTTGCACAGATGGAAAAGCGTTCGCCCAAAAACATGTGGTACCGCGTTATTGGGAAGCTGCGGGAAAAGCGGATGGAAAAGCAGGAAACAGCCTGGCGGTATGGGGAAGAGTGGCAGATTCTCTGCGCCCAGAGGTCGGCAGCCTGCAAAGAGATAGAAGCGCTCAGAAAGCAGCAGCTTGAGCTGGCCGATTGTGAGCGGGAATATACAGCCATGATGGAAGCCGGGCGTAAAAAGCTGCTGGAGACTCCCGGCCCGGCGCTGGAGGAATATTCTGCTTTGCGCGGGAAGATGGCAGCACAGGAAAGCCGCCGGAAGGAACTTCGGGAAGCCATGCAGGCTGCATCCCGTGCAGAAGCCACGGTCGAAACGCTGCTCGATTCCCTGAAAAACGCCAAGGGCTGGAGTACCTGGGATGCAGTGGGCGGCGGCCTGGAGACGGATTTTATCAAGTATCGGAAAATGGAAAATGCACAGTCGATTGCCGATACGCTTTCCAGCCAGCTTTCGGCGCTGCGCGATGAGCTTTCCGATTTGGATAACGCCGGAGAGCTTGCTATCCGCGTAGAAGGGTTTGTACGGTTTGCGGACTGGTTTTTCGATGATTTTATTTCCGCGTGGTGTGTTCGCTCCAAAATCTGTGATTCCATTGACCAGGCAGAGGCGGTGAAATACCGGCTGGAACAGCTGAACCGCCGCTTGCAGGAATCGTTCGATGATTCACAAAAACGCACCAGAACCCTGCAAAGGGAATGTGATGCGGCGGTGCGCGAATTCATTTCACAGCAGGAGCAGGCCGGTTGATTTTGTCGTAACGGCATGATACCATTTGGGCAGGGAGGTGCGCTGATGGAACTGTATATCAGTCAGACAATCATTCCGGGCAATACGCTTTTTATCATACAGGAACCTTCCGGGCGCCTGTTGTATCGGTTGTGGGGAAGTCCGGATCCTCTGCGAGGTGTTTTCACGCTGCTGGACGACACCGGCGCAGAAAGGGCGAGGATTTTGCGCGTGGGTACTGCGGAAGTAGGGGTTTATGAGATACGGCTGTATCAGGGGGAAAGGATGCGGGTTATCTGTCAAAAGGCCCTGCACCACGGAAATTTGCTGTTTCAGGGGAAGAACTGGCATGTACGCGGCAGTTTGCAGGCGCGCAGCTTTGACATTGTGCAGAAGGGCCGCGTGCTGATGACGCATGAGCCGTGCTGGCAGGGAGAAGGCGGCTTCTGTTATGGCATTACGCTGGAGGGCAGCGAAGCGGAGCGGCTTTTCTGCCTGTGCACTGCCATGATTGTAGACAGCACCCCCATACAGCCCGGCCGGTGTATGGTTCCTGTGTAAAGAAAATCCCCTGTTCCCTTGACAAAAAGCAGCCGAATGGGTATACTAATGTGTAATCAATAGAAGAAAAACGCTGATGGGAAAAAAGACAGCGGATAAAGCTTTTCAGAGAGCCGGCGGCAGGTGTGAGCCGGCAGGCCTCCGCTGTGTATCAGTCATCCCGGAGTTTCCGTGCCCGAGCCCTTTGGGAGGTAAGGCCGGACGGCAGGCCCCGTTACGGCACAAGCCTTATTGGAGGCTGAGGGCGGAAGTTTCCGCCAAAACCGGGTGGTACCGTGAAGAAGATTCGCCCCGGATACAGAGAGTGTTCTGTATCCGGGGTTTTTGTTAACTTGAAACAGGAGAGTAAAAATGGAATTACGCCTTGCAGTAGAACAAGATCTGCCGAGAATTAAAAATATGTACCGGCA
>DVIY01000141.1 GCA_018710915.1 Candidatus Gallacutalibacter pullistercoris | reverse complement strand
GGTCATTGTAGATGAGTGTCATCATGTGGCCGCATTCACCTTCGAAACCGTGCTGAAAGCAGTTGAATCCAAATATGTTTACGGTTTGTCTGCTACTCCTGTCCGCAAGGACGGTCATCATCCCATCATCTTTATGCAGTGCGGCCCTGTCCGGTATTTGGTGGACGCCAAAAGTCAGGCAGAAAAGCGAAGCTTTTCTCACATTGTAATTCCCAGATTTACACGCATGAGGCTACCAAATGCCAATGGGATTCAGGATATGTACGTCGGAGTAATTGAAAATCAAAACAGGAACGAACTGTTGGTGTCAGACACTTTGAAGTTGATACAGGAGGGGCGTACACCGATTCTGCTGACGGAGCGGAAGGAACACGCTGTATTGCTTGCTGGTTGTCTGTCGGATCAAGTGAAAAATGTCTTTCTGCTTATTGGTAGTGAGAAGCAAAAGGATAAGCGTGAAAAGCTGGCAGCATTGCAGAATGTGCCTGACGATGAGGACGTGGTGGTCGTTGCCACCGGAAAGTATATTGGAGAGGGATTTGACTCTCCGCGGCTGGACACCTTGCTTCTGGCGATGCCCATATCGTGGAAAGGTACATTGGCACAGTATGCCGGACGTCTCCATAGAAATTATGAAGGAAAGCAGGAAGCTCGCATCTATGATTATGTGGATATCCATGTTCCCACCCTGGAGCGGATGTATCATAAACGCCTGAAGGGCTATGCAGAACTGGGATATCAGGTCAAATTCGGTGCAGCGGATCAGTCTGTCAGCGTGATTTACGACGGATACTCATCTATGCTTCCCTTTGAGCAGGACCTGGATGATGCCGCCCGCAGCGTGGTTATCGTCAGTCCTTATCTGCAAAAAGGCAGAATCGTGAAACTTCTTCCCTCTTTACAGAAGGCGGTTGCTTCCGGTGTCGAAATTGCGATCCATACCAGAACGGCAGATAGCAGAGAACTATCAAATCAAGAAAGTGTGTGTGAAGCGATCAAGATGATGAGGCAGACAGGTATTGTGGTCCATACGCACAAAGAACTGAATCAGCGGTATGCCGTCGTTGATGAAAGCGTTGTGTGGTATGGCGGCGTGGATTTTCTTGCGTTTGGCAGAAAAGATACGGATGTGCTTCGGTTCAAAAATCCAGACATTGCCGGTGAGTTCCTGGCACTTTCTGGTCATGCAGAAAGCGAACAGCTTGTCATGGAAGATGTTTCTATGTAGGGGTCGTCTTCGGGATATTTCCGCATTTGGGATTACACGAAATGGAGAAAAGGGGTAGAGAAAAACCGCTGCTTTCTGCTGCTTTTCAATGCTCTTTAACCCTGTTTGGCAGTGTTTGGTCCGGCGTGTGGGGTTCGAATGTCTGGGAATGCGGTCCCAAAATGTGTGTCGGAACCTTCAGCCGACACTCTTTCGTCCTCTTTGGCCCTTTCCTCTGCTTGGGCAGTCCCTCTTTAACACTCTTTTGCCCTGCTTGTTTCAAGAAAACCTTTCGTCTTTTGGGATTTGTGTGGGATTGGATTCTGTGTATTAAAAGATATTCCGCCCGGCTTGAGGGGGCGATGACAGGCCAATCACCTCAGAACAGAGGCGCAGAAACTGCGCCGCATAAACAAAGAATAAGGCACTCTTTACGGCCCCGCGGACAAAAAGTTGGACCGGGAAGGGGCAAGGATGTATTCATACGAAGAGCGGATGCGTGCGGTGAAAGCATACATCGCATCAGGGTATCAGGCCAATCAAACGATCCGGAAGTTGGGATACCCATCCCATGAAACCCTGCGGAGCTGGTACCGGGAGTATCGGGAAAACGGGGATCTGCACCGGGATTTCATCAGAGAACCTCTGCACACGGAGGAGCAAAAGGCAACGGCTGTGGCCCATTATTACGCCAATGGATGCAACTATACCCGGACCTCCAAAGCCCTGGGGTATGTGGATCGGGAGCGGCTGCGTCAATGGGTGCTGGAATCCGGTTCGCCGGAGGGACAGCCTTGTATCTCCAGGCAGAGTACTGTAAAATGTACACCAGAGCAGAAACGCGAAGCCGTGGTGGAATTCTGTGCCAGAGGCGGCGGCGCCGAAAAGATTGCAAACAGATATGGAGTGAGCCACTCCAACCTGTATTTCTGGAGGGAAAAGCTGTTTGCCGGGGAGTGTACAGATGAAATGAAAAAGCCGGAAGAACCGCTGAGCGAGGCGGCATTGGACGCATTGCGGGCGGAAAATGCCGCGCTGGTGGAAGCGGTGGAGTCTCTGCGGCGTGAGAACAAGGAGTTGGAGAAAACCCGCCACCGGCTGCAGTTGGAGGTAGATGTCCTGAAAAAGGCGGACGAAATCCTAAAAAAAGAGGAGGGCGTCAATCTAAATAACCTGAGCAACCAGGAAAAAGCCGCAGTGATTGACGCCCTGAGAAACGCATATCGGCTGAAGGAACTGCTGGACTGCCTGCATCTATCCAAAAGCAGTTACTTTTACCAGAAAAGAGTGTTGAACAGGCCGGATAAATACCAAAGCCTGCGGCAGGAGATCCGGGAGGCCTTTGCGGCCGTGAATGGCTGCTATGGCTACCGGCGGCTCCACGCCGCCTTAAAGGGCCTCGGACGCAGCGTGTCTGAGAAGGTCATTCGCCGTGTGATGAAGGAGGAACGCCTTGTGGTCCGAAACATCAGGCGTCGGCACTACAACTCTTATCTTGGCGAGATCAGCCCGGCGGCGCCCAATCTTATCAACCGGGATTTCCATGCGGAAAAGCCAAACGAGAAGTGGCTGACAGATATCACAGAATTTCGTTTGCCTGCAGGCAAAGTG
This sequence comes from Candidatus Gallacutalibacter pullistercoris, assembly GCA_018710915.1. GTDB lineage: Bacteria > Bacillota > Clostridia > Oscillospirales > Acutalibacteraceae > Heritagella_A > Heritagella_A pullistercoris. The sequence goes on along the minus strand of DVIY01000141.1, from coordinate 3,987 downwards.
TATCTTTCCCCGATCATTGACTGCTTTGACGGCATGGCGGTGACCTGGGCGATCGGGACATCTCCCAACGCCCGGCTGGTCAATTCCATGCTGGATGCGGCGATTTCCGGGCTGCGGGAAGGGGAACGACCCATTCTCCATTCGGACCGGGGCGGGCATTACCGCTGGCCAGGCTGGATCCAGCGTACAGAAGCAGCAGGCCTGCGGCGTTCCATGTCGGCGAAAGGCTGTTCTCCGGACAACGCTGCCTGCGAGGGATTCTTTGGGCGGCTGAAGAACGAGATGTTCTATGGAGTTTCCTGGGAGGGCGTATCCCTGCGGCAGTTTATTTCCATTCTCGACAGTTATCTGCACTGGTATAACCGGGAGCGCATCAAGCAGTCCCTTGGCTGGCGCAGCCCCATGGACTTCAGGCGCAGCCTGGGGATGGCTTGTTGATTCGTTTCTATATCATTTGGTCCAACTTTTCGTCCGCTGCCCCCAAGTAGCATGGAAAGTTAACTCATTTTACCATGCCACCGCAAAAAAGACAACAAAGGCATACACGGGGCAATAAAGTAGTGGCTATTTCTCTCTTTCTGTGGTATTGTTCGTTTGCCAAAAGGAGGCGACGATATGCAGAAAGAAACTAACCTCACGGTAGGCCGGTGGTGCGACCGCTGGTTCTGCGAGAACCAGGGCAGATGGAGCGGCAGCACTGTGGGCGGATACCGCAACCTGATCTACCGCCACATCCTCCCTGGAATCGGGGGCGTCCCGCTGGCGGAGCTGACCGAAGACACCGTCACCAGCTTCTATGACAGCCTGCGGAGCCAGGGGCTCAGCACCAGAAGCGTCTGGTGCGTCCACCTGCTCCTGCGGCGCTGTATGGATGAAGCGGCCCGTGACCAGCGCATTCCCTACAACCCGGTGCGGCTCTGCCAGGAGCCACAAGCAGAAGAGTATAAAACAACTCCCTTGCGCCTGGGGCAGCTCCAGCGGTACCTGAACGCGGCGGAACAGTTGGGCTCACTCCCTCTCATTTACACAGGACTCTCCAGCGGCCTGCGGCAATGTGAACTTATCACCTTGTCGTGGGCCGATTTTCATATCCGCTGCCGGTACATCCTCAAAGGACAGCGCCTGCTGACCCTCAACAGCAGAGCCGAGCATCTTCTGGGACGGATACCGGAAACCGGCTTCTATGTGTTCCTCAACCCCAAGACCGGAGCGCCATATCATCTCCACGAGTTCTACTATCTGCACAAGCGGATTCTGAAACAAGCAGGGCTTCCGTGGGTGGCCTTCCGGAATCTGCAGCGCCAGTGCAGGGAGGTGGGAATATGACGCTGAGAGACTATATCCTCTGCTGGCAAGAGGTATATGACAAGAACCAGAGCAGGCCGACTACCTACGCAGCTCATGGCTACCTCTTCAAGAACCACATTCTCCCCGGACTTGGGGAGATCCCGCTCTCTGAATTGACCGCAGAACAGGTGGGAGACTTTCTGGAAGAGCGAAGGCGTTTTGGCGGTCACCGCCCGGAAAGTCCTGAATACCCAGGGCTGGGCGAACACACGATGCGGCACATCCATCGGCTACTCCAGCAATACCTGGATCAAGCGATGCTGGATGGCTTAATAGCGGAAAATCCTGCCCGAGCGTTTCACTACCCAAAGCCAAAGAAGGTCAGCGCCAATGTGCTGACGCCCGCAGAAGTGGAGGACTATCTGGACGCGGCGGAGCGGTTGGGCCACCTCCCCATGTTCCTGCTGGCGCTGACGGCGGGACTTCGGCAAGGAGAACTGATTGCCCTGAAGTGGAGCGACCTGGATGTAAAAAAGAGGACGCTGACCATCGCTGAGAAACGCTCAGTGGAACGGCGGGAGCTGGTGGAGTACGAAGGCGGCACCAGAATCGTCAGTCTGACTCCGGAAGCGGTTGAACTCCTGCGCCTGGAACACGCCAAACACCCAGGAAGTCCTCTCATGTTCATGCACCCGGCCACCCAGAGGCCCTACTCGCCCCAGATGGTGCGCCGGCTGCATAATGAGATCATCCAAGAGGCCGGGCTGGATCACATCCGGTTCGCAGATCTACGGCACACCTGCGCCGTCCTATCGCTGCAAAATGGCATGAACACGAAAGAGGTTTCTCAGATGTTGGGCCATTTCAGAACCGCAATGACCCGGCAGAACTATGCACCATACCTGGCCCATACTGCCGCCAAAAGCGAAAGCAAGCCAAATGAAGCATCCACGGTAGATCTTAGGGAAGCGGCAAATATTCTGGACAATCTTCTGAAGTTCTGATGGATATTCTGCGGAAGGTGTGGTATATGTTTGGGTCACAAGGAGATGATGACGATGGAAAACAAACTGCTTAAAGAGCTGTATGATTACTTTTATGTCCGCCCGGAGCTTGACGAGCAGGAGAACGAAGTGGAGGAGTGCCACAAAGCGTTGATCGCAGCGTTGGAAAAACCGGAACGAAAACTGGTGTTGCGGATCATCGATGCCCAGGACTTGATCATAGAACAGACCTCCCTCGACAGTTTTATCACCGGATTTGAACTGGCGTGGAGGCTCTCAATGGAACTGCACAACGATGAAAACGAGCGCTCATTCTCCTGTCGGCCCAGGAGAACGGGCACTCGTTGTGTATGGGAAGACGAAATATAAAATGAGCCTGGGCAGCCCTCGAAAAGCTGCCCAGGCATTCTTGCTTGTAGGCTTGGTTCAGCGTTCCCACAGAAGGACCGCATCCGCCACAGCCTGCTCAAATTCGGCCTGCGCCAGACCGGGGAGTTCCAGATAATCTCCCACTAAATAGTAAACCGCATCTACCTGCCGATCTACCTGATAGGTGGCTGTCTCAAAGTCGGTCAGCAGACCGTTGCCGATGCACAAATGTCCCTCACGATCCGGCATCACATCCGAGCGAAGGGTACGGTCAAAATAGAGGAAAACAGCATTCCGTCCGTCCACCTCCCGGCTGAAGCCGTGGAAAGAATCGTAGCTCCCGCCGTGATAGTAGAGGTCGATCACCTCATCCACCGCAAGCTCTGCCGTCACCAGACCGTCCGTATAGGATACCGGCTGCGGAACATCAGCTGCCCCCGCCAAAACAATGGAGAAGATCAGCATGACTGCCACAGCAAGCAGGACCGCCCGCCGGCGCCCACGGGAAAACTTCTTCTTCACTCCCTGAAGAACACGGGCTTCCGTTTCCGGCTCCTGAGAGAGCGAGAGGACGGGAGCCTCCTCCTTCATTTCCGCCAAACAGGCGCGGCATTCCTGGCATTGTGCCACATGGGCTTCGATCTCCTGCTTGCTGGCCTCGCTGCACAGCCCGTCGCAGTACAGGGGCAGCAGGTCGCGGATGATATCACATTTCATCATAACCCCTCCTTGATTTTCTGTTTCGCACGATAATAAGTCACTCTGGCCCAGTTTTCAGATTTGCCGAACAATTCGCCAATCTGCGTATAAGGTAGTTCCGCAAAGACCCGCAGGGTGAATACCTCCCGGTATGGCTCTGGCAGAGCATGGAGCCGCTGGTGGATCTGGCGGGCGTTTTCCTGAATGAGCAGATCCTCTTCTACATTCTGAGGAGAGGTCATCTGCTCCAGGGCCTCATCTCCGGCCTGCCGTTTTGCCTTTCTCAAGTAGGAGAGCCAACAGTTCTTCCCAATTTGGCACAGCCACACAGACAGCCGGCATTTTCCTTGAAAGGAGGCGCTGTGCTCAATGGCACGACAGAAGGTCTCCTGGGTCAATTCTTCCGCCAACGCTTGGTTCCCACAGAGTCCTGTCAGATAGCGGTACACTATGGGGAACTGCTCCTTGTATAGCTGGTCAAAATCCATCCACACCACCTCGCTTTCTGCCTATATGACGCACATCAATGCGGGTTGTTACAGAATTTTTATGAATTGACCCCAAGCATAAGGCACCCCCAAAAGTTATTTAGAAGCTGTGATTGATTTGAAATAAGTGTCTGAAAATG